>NZ_JBJHAI010000005.1:0-177080 GCF_054050955.1 Modestobacter sp. SYSU DS0290 | reverse complement strand
GCGCTGGCCGGCCCGGTCACGGCCGGGCCGGCCAGCGCACCGCGCCGTCGTCCCCGAGCACCGCGCCCTCCGCCGGCCGGTGCGGCGCCAGCCGGCCGTCGGGCATCAGGTGGTGCACGGCTGCACCGTGCGCCAGGACGGTCACGTCGGCGACGAGCCGCCGGTGGCACCGCCACCACACGCTCTCGCTGCACATCAGCGCGACGACCCGGTCGCCGGCGGCGGCGAGGACCTCGTCCAGTGCGGCGGCGAACTCCGGCGTGCGGGTGTGCGCCGCATAGGCCGCGAACTGCGCCACGGTCCACCAGTCGTCCACGACCGGCTCGCCCGTGGGCAGCCGGCGCCGGCCGCCCAGCCGGGGCTCCCAGCGGTAGTCCACGTCCAGCTCCGGCAGCCACGCCTCCAGCGCCTCCCGCCGGACGTCGGGGTTGACCCGGCTGCCGGGGAAGCGGCGCACGTCGACCAGCTCGGCCACCCCGGCGGCCTGCAGCCGGTCGCCCAGCCGGGCGCGGTCATCGGGCCCGTGACCCACGGAGAGCAGCGGCACGGGCTCAGTCGTGCAGGTTGAGCTGGTCGTGCCGCAGGGCGAAGGCGTCGATCTCCGCCGTCGTCGGCGTGCGACCGCCGGCGTGCAGGTCGAGCAGCCCGGTGAAGTAGTCCTCCCGCGGGATCCCCGGGGTGAAGAGGATGAGGAACCGGGCACCGACGTCGGGCCCCACCGACCGGAAGGCGTGCACCCCCGAGCGCGGCACGTACAGCAGGTCCCCGGCGTGCGCCGTCGTCCACTCGCCGTTGGCGAGCACCGCCAGCGACCCCTCGAGCACGTGGAACGCCTCGCTGAACGTGCGGTGCAGGTGCGGCCCCGGCCCGCTGCCGCCGGGTGGCATCGTCACCTCGAAGAGCCCGAAGTCCCCGCGGGTCTGCGCGCCGGTGGCGACGAACCGGGTGCGCCCCGCGCCGGGCTGGTCGTCCCGGCGGGAGAACGTGGCGGGGTCGGGCAGGTGGGTCATGCCGCCGTCCTACCCCTTCCGCAGCACCGCCACCAGGAAGTCCGATGCGGGCGTGAAGGGCCGCAGGTCCCAGGTGGACAGCAGCAGGTCGGGCACGAGCCCGGTGGTCCGGACGTCGTCCAGGAACTCGTCGAAGGCGTACCCCCGGCCGGCGCCGAAGCCGATCGCCGCCCGGCCGTCGTCGGCCAGGTGGGCACCGAACCGCTCCAGCACCGTGCGCCGGGTGCTGGGGGCCAGGAAGGCCATCACGTTCCCCGCGCAGACGATGCCGTCGAACCGGTCGGGCAGGTCCAGCTCGGCCAGATCGCCGACCAGCCATCGCGGGCCGGGGTGGTCGGCCTCGGCGGCGGCGATCAGCACCGGGTCGACGTCCACGCCGACCACCTCGTGGCCCACCCCGGCGAGGAAGGCGCCCACCCGGCCCGGGCCGCAGCCGGCGTCCAGCACCCGAGCGCCGCGCGGCAGCAGGGCGTCGACCAGCCGTGCCTCGCCGGCCAGGTCGACGCCCTGGGCGGCCATCGTCCGGAACCGCTCGGCGTACCTCGTCGAGTGCTCCGGGTCGGCCTGCGTGATCGCCACCCACTGGCTCTGCTCGGTCATTTCCCGTGTGCTCCTCGTGCTCGCTGACGGCCGGGTGATGATGGTCCCCGGGGGGACCAGCCCCGCGACGGGCCGGCGGATTCCCAGCAGTCGAGAGAGGTGAGGACGGCGTGCGGCGCGAGCCGAGCATTCTGCACCTGGACCTCGATGCCTTCTTCGCCGCCGTCGAGCAGCGCGACAAGCCCTCGCTGCGCGGGCGGCCGGTGGTCGTCGGCGGCACCGGGGGCCGGGGGGTGGTCTCCACCGCCTCGTACGAGGCCCGCGCCTTCGGTGCCCGCAGTGCGATGTCGACCGCGGAGGCCCGCCGGCTCTGCCCACCGGGCACCGCGTTCCTCGGCAGCCGCTTCCCGGCGTACCGGCGGACGTCGGAGGTGGTCATGGGGCTGCTGCGGGAGCTGTCCCCGCTGGTCGAGCCGGTGTCGATCGACGAGGCCTACGTCGACCTGGCCGCCGGCGGGCACGACCTGTCCGTCGCCGGGGTCACCGCCCTCGCCCAAGACCTGAAGGACCGCATCGCCGCGGCCACCGGTGGGGTCACCGGCTCGGTCGGGGTGGCCACGTCCAAGTCGCTGGCGAAGATCGGCTCGGAGCTGGACAAGCCCGACGGGCTCACCGTCGTCCCGCCCGGTTCCGAGCTCGCCGTGCTGCACCCGCTGCCGGTGCGCAGCCTGGGTGGGGTGGGGCCGGCCACCGCCGAGCGGCTGGCCAGCATCAAGGTGACCACGGTCGGGGAGCTGCACCGGCTGTCGCTGGTCGACCTGACCAGCCTGGTGGGCCAGGCGCACGGCAGCGGCCTGTACCGGCTGGCCCGCGCGGACGACGACCGCCCGGTGGTCGCCGACCGGGAGGCGAAGTCGGTCAGCGCGGAGGAGACCTTCGCCCGCGACGTGACCGACCCCGCTCGGCTGGCCGAGGAGATCGAGGCGCTCGCGCTGCGGGTGGGCACCCGGCTGCAGGGCTCGGGCACCTCGGGGCGCACGGTCACGCTCAAGGTGCGCCGGTTCGACTACTCGACGCTGACCCGGTCCTCGACGCTGGCGCACGCCCTCGACGAGCCGCGGCAGATCGCCGACGTCGCGCACCGGCTGCTCGCCGGGGTCGACCGCAGCGGCGGGGTGCGGCTGCTCGGCGTCGGCGTCTCCGGGCTGTCGCCGTACGCCCAGGGTGACCTGTTCGCCGTGCGCGACCCGGAGCCGGCGGCGCCGGTGGTCGAGGAGGGCCCCGAGCCGGAGCCGGTGCCCGAGCCCGTCGGGCACCGGCCGGCGACGACGGCCTGGTACCCCGGCCAGGACGTCGTCCACGCCGAGCTGGGGTCCGGCTGGGTCTGGGGCAGCGGGCTGAACCGGGTCACGGTGCGCTTCGAGGGACCGCGGACGGCGCCCGGTCCGGTCCGCACCCTGGCCGCCGACGACCCGGACCTGGCCCCGGGCGATCCACCGGACTGGACCGGCTGAGCCAGCACTGTGCGGTGCGCGTTGGTTCCCGGCCGGGGAACTGGCTCCGCGCGCACGGTGCCCTGGGCAGTGCCCGGGGCCCGCGCACCACGGGATCCCCCGGACTGGTCAGTCCGGGGGACAGGCGGTCGACGGGGCGTCGGGAACCACCCCAGACTGCCCGCATGACCCGGGACGGCGCGGCGGAGGCCGAGATCGACGACCTCATCAACCGTGGCTGCGACCTGGCGGACGCCGGGGACCACGCAGGCGCGGCGGTCGCGTTCGGGCGGGCGGCCGCGCGCGGCTCGGCGCTGGCCTGGTTCAACCTGGGCAACAGCCTGGCCGAGCTGCGCCGCTGGGACGAGGCCGTGCAGGCCTACCAGCGGGCCGCGGCCGACGGTGAGGACGACGCCTGGCTCAACCTGGCGATCGCGTTGTTGCACGTGGAACGGTGGGCCGACGCCGAGGAGGCGGCCCGCGAGGCACTGGCCGCCGGCGACCGCGGGGCCTGGGCCACGCTGGGTGCCGCCCAGCTGGAGCAGGGGCTGCGCGAGGAGGCGCGGACGACGTTCCGCCGCGGCGCGGAACTCGGCGACCTGGACGCCGCCGTGCAGCTGGCCTGGTCACTGCGTGAGGACGGCGAGCTGACCGCAGCGCAGGCGTGGATGCAGCGCGCCGCCGACGGTGGCGACCCCTCCGCCCGGGCCGTGCTGGCGTGCTGGCGCTGGGACGAGACGCGCGATCCCGCGCTCGAGGACGAGCTGCGCGCGGGCGCCGACCTGCACCCCTCCACCCGGGTCGACCTGGCCGACCTGCTGCGCACCGCCGGGCGGCTGGAGGAGGCGCGGAGCGTCCTGGAGGCGGGCGCGCTGCGCGGCGAGGAGGAGAGCTGGCGCCCGCTGGGCACCCTGCTCGCCGAGGAGTTCGACCACCCGGTCGCCGCCGCGGCCGCCTACCGGGCCGGCATCGACGGCGGTGACCTGCACTGCCACCACGACCTCGGGGTCCTGCTGCTGGACCAGGGCGACGTCGACGGTGCGATCGAGCAGCTGCTGCGCGGCGCCGAGGGGGGCGACCAGCTGGCCGCCCGGGTGCTGCGTCAGCTGCTGGACGCGGAGGGCTGAGTCCCCCGGTCCGCCACCGGCAGGCTCACCACCAGCCGGCGAAGTGGTGCACCGGGCCGTGCCCGGAGCCGACTCCGAGCGTCTCCCCCGCGGTCAGCGCGGCCTGCAGGTAGTCCCGGGCCCGGTCGACCAGGGGCGCCCAGTCCACCGGCCGTCCCGCCTGCCGCTCCTGGGCGGCCAGCGCTGCCAGCGCCGAGGAGAGCGTGCAGCCGGTGCCGTGGGTCGACGTCGTCACCACCCGCGGGCGCCGGGTCTCGACCACGCGGTCGGCGGTGACCAGCACGTCGACGCTCTCGTCCCCGCCCAGGTGCCCACCCTTGAGTAGCACCGCGGCCGGGCCCAGCGCCAGCAGCGCCCGTGCCTGCTCCGGCAGCTCGTCCACCGTGGTGGCCGGCGCGACGTCCAGCAGCGCCGCGGCCTCCGGCACGTTCGGGGTGATCAGGTCGCTGACCGGCAGCAGGTCGGTGCGCACGGCGGCGACCGCCTCCTCCGAGATCAGCCGGTCCCCGCTGGTCGCCACCATCACCGGGTCGCAGACCACCGGACCGCCCGGCCGCTCGGCCAGCGCGGCGGCCACCTCGCGGACCACCTCCGCGGTGCCGAGCATGCCGAGCTTGGTGGCGTGCACCGTCACGTCGGCGAACAGGGTGCGCAGCTGCTCCCCGACGAACTCCGCCGGGACGCCGTGCACGCCGGTGACGCCGCGGGTGTTCTGCGCGGTGAGCGCGGTGAGCACCGCGGTGCCGTAGGTGCCCAGCGCGCTGAAGGTCTTCAGATCGGCCTGGATGCCGGCCCCGCCGCTGGGGTCGGAGCCGGCGACGGTGAGGGCGACGGCGGCGGTCATCGGTCGATCAGCTCCCGGGTCAGGGTGGTGCGCAGTGCGTGGGCGGCGGCCGCGGGGTCGGCGGCGGCGCAGATCTCGGAGACGACACAGACCCCGTCGACCCCGGTGGCGGCGACCTGGGCGGCGTTCGCGGCGGAGATGCCACCGATCGCGACGGCGGCCACCCCGCCGGCGTGCGCCCGGGCGGCGAGTGCGCGGGTGCCGGCCAGCCCGAGCCCGGTGCCGGCGTCGGGCTTGGTCGGGGTGGCCCACACCGGGCTCAGCCCGACCAGGTCCACGGTCCCCCGCGGCAGCGCGAGCACCTCCGTGAGGTCGGCGTCGTCCCCCACGGAGACACCGAGGACGGCGTCCGGGCCGAGCAACGCCCGCACCTCGGTGGCCGGCAGGTCGTCCTGCCCGACGTGCACCCCGTCGGCGCCGGCGATCAGCGCCACGTCGACGGCGTCGTTGACCACCAGCGCCACCTCCGGCGGGAGGACCTGCTGCACCGCGCGGGTGAGCGCCAGCAGGTCGCGCCGGCTCGCGGTCTTGTCCCGCACCTGCACCGCGGTCACCCCGCCGGCGACCGCGGCCGCCACCACCTCCGGCACCGACCGCGGCGCGCAGAGCAGCGTGTCGGTGACCAGGTAGAGGGTGGGGTCGAACGCCCGCCGCATCAGGCGGTGCGGACGTCGGCGCGGCTGAGCGCCTCGCCGTCGATGGCGTCGAGGGCGTCCAGCCACTGCGGGGCGAAGGTGCCCGGCCCGTCGGCGAGGTCGGCGGCGACCTCGGCGGCCAGCGCCACGTGCGCGTGGGCGGCGACGGTGCCCAGCAGCGGGTCGCCGGTGGCGGCGACGTAGGCGGCGGTGAGCGCCCCCAGGGCGCAGCCGGCGCCGGTCGTCCGGGTGAGCAGTGCCGAACCACCGCCGACGCGCAGCGTCCGCTCGCCGTCGGTGACGACGTCCACCGGCCCGCTGACCGCGACCACGCCGCCGGTGCGCCGGGCCAGCGTCGCGGCGACCTCCACCGCGTCGTCCGGGTCGGCGGTGCTGTCCACCCCACGGCCACCCGCGCCGGCCCCGGCCAGGGCGAGCACCTCGGAGGCGTTGCCGCGGACCACGGTGGGTCGCAGCTCCACCAGGTCGGCGGCGAGCGCGGTGCGGAACCCGAGTCCGCCGACGGCGACCGGGTCGAGCACCCACGGAGTGCCCGCCTCGCCCGCGGCCCGGGCGGCCAGGCGCATCGCGTCGGCCGTGCGCTGGGAGACGGTGCCGACGTTGACCAGCACCGCGGAGGCGACGGCGGCGAACTCGCCGGCCTCGGCCGGGTCGTCGACCATCGCCGGGGCCGCGCCCACGGCGAGCAGCGCGTTGGCGGTGATCGCCTGGACCACGGTGTTGGTGAGGCAGTGCACCAGGGGTGCGGTGTCGCGCAGCGCCTCGCGGGCGGTGCGCAGGGAACTGGCGTCCACGCGTGACATCCCTTCGCCAGTGCGAACTGGAGCAGGTTCGACGGGTGTGTTCTCAGTCCCGGCGGGACACCCCGTGTCAGGACAGCGACGCTAACACCGCACCGCGGCCACCCGGCGGGGAGCGGCTTGCGACCATGGGTCGGTGACCGCCACACCCCGCCTGCGTCAGGCACCGTTCGCCGAGCTGACACCGGCCGAGCTCTACGGGATCCTCCGGCTGCGGGTCGACGTCTTCGTCGTCGAGCAGGCCTGCCCCTATCCGGAGCTCGACGGCCGCGACACCGAGCCGACCACCGAGCACCTCTGGTTCGCCGCCGACGACGGCACGGTGCTGGCCACGATCCGGGTGCTGCACAACGGTGAGGACCGCGCCATCGGCCGGGTGGCCACTGCCGTGGGCGCGCGTGGCCGCGGGCTGTCGGCCGACCTGATCCGCCGCGGCATCGAGCTGTGCGACGGTCGCACGATCGACATCGGCGCCCAGGCGTACCTGGAGAGCTGGTACGAGCGCTTCGGCTTCCGCCGGTCGGGTCCGGACTACGACGAGGACGGCATCCTGCACCTGCCGATGCGGCTGCCGGCGGCGCCGGGCTGAGCAGGGGTGGAGTCGGCGGCCTGGCCGACACCGCGTCACCAGGCCGCCCCGATGGCCGCCCGACCAGTCACCCAGTGGAGTGGCACCGTGACGGGTGGTCTTCCGGCGCCGGTCGCCCCGGTCCTAGCCTCGGGCCCGCAGGGGGTGACCGGAGCGGCCGTCCTCCCGGAGCCCCGGAGAGCCAGGCATGACGAAGGTGACGCCCCGCCGTCCCAGCCGTCGCGCGACGCGACGGGGGGCGGTCATGTCCGCGGCCGGTGCGCTGGTGCTCGCCACCGCCCTGGTGTGGCAGTCGGCCTACGCGGGGTTCACCGTCACCACCGGCGCCCTCGCGCTGCCCACCGTGAGCACCGGGACAGTGGTCCTGTCCGACGACGCCGGCGGCACCATGTTCACGATCCCGGACCTGAAGCGAGGAGGCACCGGCACCCGGTGCATCACGGTGACCTCCACCGGCACCGTGCCGGCGAGCGTCCGCATGTACGTCACCGGACGTTCGGACTCCAACGGCCTGGCCGACGCCCTGAGGCTCACGGTCCGGATCGGCACCGGCGGCGGGTACGCCGACTGCGCGGGCTTCCGCTCGAACGCGTCGGTGTACGACGGAACGCTGGCCGCCTTCCCCGCGGACCGGTGGGCCGACGGCCGGGGCGACTGGACGACGTCGGGCGACCCGGCCGGCGACCAGCGGACCTACGAGATCACCTACACCCTCCCGGTCAACAGCCCGGGCAGGGTGCAGGGCGGGTCGGCGACGGTGACCTTCGTCTGGGAGGCCCAGTCCCGATGAGTGCCTCCCCGGATGTCACGCCGGTGACCGCCACCTGGCGGCAGAGCCGCACGGCGCTCGCCGGCACGGTCCTGGCGCGCACCGTGCTGGGCACCCTGGTGCTGCTCGTCCTCGTCTCGGTGGCGCCGGCCGTGGCCGGCTGGCAGTCCACCGTGGTGCTCTCCGGCTCCATGGCACCGGGCGTGCAGCCCGGCGACGTGGCACTGGTCCGGCCGGTGGACGTGGCCTCGGTCCAGCCCGGGCAGGTGCTGCTCGTCGACGACCCCGACATCCCGGGCGCGCTGCGGCTGCACCGGCTGCTGGCGGTGGAGGACGGTGGCCTGCGGCTGCAGGGCGACGCGAACCCGCAGCCGGACGGCTCGCTGGTGATGCCCTCGGCGGTGCACGGCGTCGGGGTGCTGCGGCTGCCCGACCTCGGGCTCCCGGTGCTCTGGGCCGCCCAGGGACGGTGGCTGCCGGTGGCGGGCACGGTCCTCGCGCTGGCCGGGCTGGCCGGGCTGGCACAGCTGCACCGGGGTGCCCCGGGACGCTCCGACGGTCGGCCGGACGGCAGGACGCCGCGCCGGCTCGGCCGGCCAGCCCGACGAACCGCTCGGGGTGCCCTCACCCTCGGCGCCGTCGGTCTGCTGCTCGCCGGGCTGCCCGGCACCTCCGGGGCGGTGTTCACGGCCAGCACCGCGAACCACGTCAACACCTTCAGCGTCGGCCGGGACGTGACCTGCGCGTCGGTCGCGGCGGGTGCGCCCGGGTACTTCGGCTTCCAGGAGACCGGCGGGACCACCGCCTACAACGGTGGGACCGCCGGCGCCTACGCCAACGGCACCTACCGCGGCGGGCCGACGCCGGTCTCCGCGGGCCCCCGGAAGTGCGGTGCCGACGGCACCCGGGCGATGAGCTTCGACGGCGTCAACGACCAGATGTACACCACCTACGCGATGAACAACCCGCAGACCTTCTCGGTGCAGCTGTGGTTCTCCACCACCACGACCGACGGCGGGAAGCTGATCGGCTTCGGTACCGGCGCGAACGGCGCTGCCTCGGGGCAACACGACCGGCACGTCTACATGACCAACTCGGGCAAGCTGACCTTCGGTGTCTACTCCGGCCAGGTGGAGAAGGTGACGACGGACCAGGCCTACAACGACGGCGCGTGGCACCTGATGACCGCGACGTTCTCCCCGACCACCGGCCTGCGGCTCTACGTGGACGGAGCACTCCAGGCCAGTCGGACGTCGACGACCTCCGCCGAGCCCTACATCGGCTACTGGCGAGTGGGCTACGACTCGATCGGCTCCGCGTGGGACGCCAAGCCGCGCAGCGAGTCGTTCCGCGGTTCGATCGCACACGTCAGCCTCCACCTCGTTGCGCTCTCGGCGGACCAGGTCGCCGAGCAGTACGCCGCCGGCAGCTGACTTCCGGTCAGTCGCAGCCGGTCAGCGAGGCGGACGGCAGCCAGTCGGCGTCCAGCAGCTCGGCGATCTGCTGCAGGCCGGCGGTGTCCCCGCCCGCCGTCGAGCCGGTGACCGCCAGCCGCTCGACCATCACCCGGGCGACGTCCTCCTCGACGGTGTCCGAGGCGAAGGCGACCCGCCACGGCGACACCTGGTGGTCGCGGTGGGTGCGTCCGGTGACCTGCCGGGCGGCGATGCCGGAGAACCGGGGCTGGTGGAACAGCCCGACCCGCGGGGTGGTCGAGGCGACGAGGCCGCCGGGCAGCAGCTCACCGGCGTGCAGGCTGATCGAGGCGGTCACGGTGAAGACGCACACCGGGGCCTCGCCGGTCTGGAAGCGCAGCCGCTCGGCCTCCACGTCGAAGCGGTCCCGGCCGTAGATCCCGGCGACCGCGATCCCGCCGTCCAGCAGCGCCTCGCGGATCGGATCCGCGGCGGTCTCCACGAACTCCACCGAGACGGCGACCTGCCGGCCGGCCTCCACCTGCGCCCGCACCCAGTCGACGGTGGCCGCGGCCCGGATCAGCCCGGCCTTCTGCCGGAACCGGAGCAGGGCGGCGCGGCCGCGGGCGGTCTCCCGCTTCCGGCGGGCCAGCTGCATCTCGGCGCGGAACTCCGACCACTCCGCCTCGTACTGCGCGCGCTCGGCCGGGGTCAGCTCCACCGGCGTGCCGGTGACGCTCACCGGTCCCCACGGCGCGGGCCGGTGCAGCGTGGCCGGCGGGTCGGTGTCGGCGAGCCAGCTGCGCAGCCGGGCGAGGTCGGCGCGGCGCTCGTCGGCGTCCTCGGTCCACGCCCAGCCGTAGCGGCTTCGTTCCACGTGGAACCCGTGCGCTGCGAGCCGGCTCGGCAGGTCGGCCCACTCCCGCAGCGGCTCGCCGTGCAGCGCGGCGAAGTGCGGCGCCAGGTAGGGCAGCTCCAGCGGGGTGTGCGCCGGCGTCGCCGTCGCCAGCAGCACGAACGGGGCGTCCTTGACCCGGCCGCTGCCGGAGACGGCCTTCCAGTGCTTCCACCGCTGGGTGGTCGTGTGCCGCACCATGTGCGCCTCGTCGGCGACGACCACGTCGAAGCCGTGCCCGGTCGCCTTGACCGCGGCGGCCACCTTGCCCAGCCGGTCCCAGGTGGTCACGCACCAGCGCAGGCCGCCGTCGCCGAACCCGCCGATCGACCGCGCCCAGTGCGGCACGGTGATCGCCGCCGGCCGGTCGGCGATGACGAGCACCCGACGGACCGGCCGCTGCTGGCCGGCCCGCTGCACAGCGATCTGCCGGACGGCGAGGACGGCGGTGCCGGTCTTGCCGACGCCGGGGTCGTCCCCGAGGAGGAACATCCGCCCGCCGGCGGCCGCGTGCGCCGCGATCACCGCCGCGCCGGTGACCTGCTGCTCCCGCGGCGTCATCGGCCGGGCCGCCGGAAGCGGCCGAGGGGTGGCGTTGAGCTCCTCCTCCAGGTACCGCTCCAGGCTGTACGGCGGCGGCGCGTAGGGCTGCAGCGCCGCGGGCAGGCGCGCGCCGACGTACACGTGCGCGGAGAGCCCGGCGTGCCAGCTCGCCCCGGGCGCGGGGGCCCGGAAGGGGACGGCGAGCACCCAGACCCGCTCCCCCGGCCCGGCCACCGGCAGCTCGGGCGCCGCCTTTCGCGCGGGCGCTGCCCGGCGGCTCGGCGCCGCCTTCCGCGCCGGCGCGGCCTTGCGGGCGGCCGTCGTCCGGGCGGTGGTGCTGGTGGCACGCCGGCGGCGTCCGGGCACGGGGATCTCCTCGCAGCGGTGGTGCAGGTGAGCGCGTCGACGGTAGGTGCGGGCACCGACGATCCGGTGCAGTGACATGGGGGTGGGCTCATCTGATGGGATCGGGGCATGACCGACCCGAACCGGCTGGCGGCCCGCACGCTCGGCGACACCGGGCCGCGGGTGGTGTTCGTGCACGGTCTCTTCGGCCAGGGGCGCAACTGGACGACGATCGCCAAGGCCCTGGCCGACGACGGCCACCGGGTCACGCTGCTCGACCTGCCCAACCACGGGCACTCGCCGTGGACCGACCGGGTCGACTACGGCGACATGGCCGAGTTCGTCGCCGCCGAGCTCGCCCTGCTCGGCGACCCGGTGACCCTGGTGGGGCACTCCATGGGCGGCAAGGTCGCGATGCAGCTGGCGCTGCGCTGGCCGGAGCTGCTGCGCGCGCTCGTCGTCGTCGACATCGCGCCGGTCGACTACCCGGAGACCGGCGGGCGCACCGAGGACCCGGACGAGGAGGCCTCCCCGTTCGCCGCGTTCATCGCCGCGATGCAGGCGGTCGACATCGACGCGCTGGAGACCCGGGAGGACGCCGACCGGGCGCTGCGCGAGGCGGTGCCCAGCACGATGGTCCGGGGCTTCCTGCTGCAGAGCCTGGTCCGCGACGGCCAGGAAGGCTGGAGGTGGCGACTGAACCTGGAGACCCTCGCCCGCGACCTGGGCGAGCTGCGCCGGTTCCCCGAGCCGGAGCCGGGCGCGCACTACGACGGCCCGGTGCTCTGGATCGCCGGCGCCAACTCGCACTACGTGCTCGACGAGGACCGCCCGCGGATGGACGCGCTGTTCCCCTCGACCCGGCTGGTGCGGGTGAAGAACGCCGGGCACTGGGTGCACTCCGAGCAGCCCGAGGTGTTCCTGGAGACCGTCCGCCGGTTCCTGGCCCAGGTCGAGCGATGACCACCTGGCCACGGCCGGTGCCGCTGATCGGCGACGACAGCGCCGCCTCCGAGCGCGCCGCCGACCCCACCGGCTGGGCGCTCCCCGACCCCGACCGGGCGGGGGTCTACCGCGCCATCGGCGCCCGGCGGGACGTCCGCCGCTACCGGCCCGACCCGGTGCCCGAGGACGTGCTCGCCCGGGTGCTGGGCGCCGCGCACGCCGCGCCCAGCGTCGGGCACAGCCAGCCCTGGCGGTTCGTCGTCGTGCGCGACCCGGCGATCCGGGACCGGGCCGCCGTGCTCACCGACCGGGAGCGGCTCCGCCAGGCCGCCCAGCTGGAGCCCGAGGCCGGCGCCCGGTTGCTGGACCTGCAGCTGGAGGGCGTGCGCGAGGCGCCGCTGGGCGTCGTCGTCTGCTGTGACCGGCGCACGCCGGCCGCCGGCGTGCTCGGTCGCGCCACCTTCCCCGACGCCGACCTGTGGAGCTGCGCCGCCGCGATCCAGAACCTGTGGCTGGCCGCTCGCGCCGAGGGGCTGGGCCTGGGCTGGGTGACGCTGTTCCGCCCCGAGGAGCTCGCGGAGCTGCTCGGCCTGCCCGAGGGGGTGGTCACCCTGGGCTGGCTGTGCCTGGGCTGGCCCGACGAGCGGCCGCCGGCACCGGGGCTGGAGCGGGCCGGCTGGTCCCGCCGGCAGCCGCTGGACGACGTCGTCCTCACCGACCGCTGGCCGGCCGCCGACCCCGCGCCGCCGCCGAACCGGCTCCGCAGCCCGGCGCCGGCCGCGGTCGTCGGCGCCCGCGACCAGGCCGACCGGCTGCTCACCCCGCCCGGGTCGCTGGGCGTGCTCGACCGGGCCGTCGACCGGGCCGTCGCGCTGGGCCGCACCGAGCTGCCCGGCGGCACGCTGCTGCTCGCCGCGGCCGACCACCCGGTCACCGGCCACCACGTCTCCGCGTTTCCCGTGGCCACCACCCGGGACATCGCCGAGGCCGCCGTCGCCGGGCAGGCGCTGGGTGCGACCGCCGCCCGGTCGGCCGGGCTCGACGTCGTGGTGGTGGACGCCGGGGTGCGGGGGACGGCGGTGCCCGGGGCGCTCGCCGTCCGGCCGGCCGGGGCGCGCGGGGATCTGGCGACCGGCCCGGCGATGACCGCCGACGACACCGCTGCGCTGCTCGCCGCCGGCCGCCGGCTGGGCGCCGAGCACGGGCGGGCGACCGGGCTGGTGGCGCTGGGCGAGGTCGGCGTCGGCAACACCACGGTCGCCGCGGCGCTGGCCGCCGGGCTGCTCGGGCTCGGCCCGGCCGAGGTCGTCGGGCTGGGCGCGGGCGCCGACTCGGCGATGGTCGAGCGCAAGCGCGCGGTGGTCGCCGCCGCGCTGGACCGGGCCGGCGCCCGGCTCGACCCGCGCACCGCGCTGGCCGAGCTCGGCGGCCCGGAGCTCGCCGTCCTCGCCGGCGCCGTGCTGGGGGCGGCCGAGGCCGGCGCGGTCGTCGTCGTCGACGGGTTCGCCACCTCGGTGGCCGCGCTCGTCGCCGTCGGGCTCGAGCCGGCCGCCCAGTCGTCGCTGGTGGCCGGGCAGCGCAGCCGGGAACGCGGGCACGAGCTCGTGCTGCACGCGCTCGGCGTCGAGCCGCTGCTGGACCTGCGGCTGCGCGCCGGTGAGGGGGTCGGCGCGGTGCTCGCCGCCGGGCTGCTGCGGCAAGGGCTGGTGCTGCGCCGGCAGACCGCCCGCGTCGACCGCTGACCCCTGGACCGGCCGGGTCCGCAGGGCCATCCTGACGCGATGGTCAGCGAGTGGGTCGGGCACCGGCCGCACCCGGCGCTGCACGGGCTGGTCGCCGAGGCCACCGGGTACCGGCAGGACGGGCTGGCGCCGGGTCTGCACCGCGGCCTGCCCTCCCCCACGCTCACGTTCGTCGTCACGCTCGACGACCCGCTGGAGATGGCCGCCCACCCCGACCCGCGCCAGGCGCCCGGCAGCTACGCGGGCCTGGTCGGCGGGCTGCACACCGCGCCGGCGCTGATCCGCCACCCCGGCCGCCAGGCCGGCGTCCAGCTCGCCCTCACCCCGCTCGGTGCCCGCCGGTTGCTCGGGGTGCCCGCCGGTGCCCTGGCGTCCCTGGACTGCGCGGTCGACGACGTCCTCGGGCCGGACGGCGTCGAGCTGGTCGAGCGCTTCCGGGCCGCCCCCGACTGGCCCGCCCGGTTCGCCGCGCTGGAGCAGGTGCTGCTCCGCCGGGTGCGCCCGGACGGTGCACCAGCGCCGGAGGTCGCCGAGGCGTGGCGGCTGACCCTCGCCTCCGGGGGACGGCTGCGGGTCGCCGACGTGGCCCGGCGGGTCGGCTGGTCGGAGCGGCACCTGCTCACCCGGTTCCGCGCCGAGACCGGGCTGACCCCCAAGGAGGCGGCCCGGGTGGCCCGGTTCGCCCGCGCCCGCCGGGCGCTGCAGGCCCGGGCCGGCGCGGGCCGGCCGCTCGACCTCGCCGGCCTGGCCGCGGCCGGTGGCTTCGCCGACCAGGCGCACCTGACCCGCGAGTGGCGGCGGTTCACCGGGCTGCCGCCGTCGCGCTGGCTGGCCGAGGAGTTCGGATACGTCCAAGACGGCCGGTCCGCCGTGTCGACATCCTGAGCGCATGACCGATCCCGCTCCCCCGCCGCCCACCGTCTGGCCGGCCTTCCGGGCCCGCAACGCCCACGCCCTGATCCGCTTCCTGGTCGACGCCCTCGGCTTCGAGGAGACGCTCGTCGTCGCCGACGGCGACACGGTGGCCCACGCGGAGCTCTCCTGGCCGCCCGGCGGCGGGGTGATGCTCGGCTCCGTGCGGAACGTGCCCGACGACCCGTGGCCCGCGCAGCCGGGCACCGCCGCCGCGTACCTGGTCACCGACGACGCCGACGCGGTGCACGCCCGCGTGGTCGCCGCCGGCGGGCAGGTCGTGCAGCAGCTGCACGACACCAGCTACGGCGGGCGCGAGTTCGCCGTCCGCGACCCGGAGGGCAACCTGTGGAGCGTCGGCACCTACCGGGGCGCATCGCGCCGGGGTTGATCAGCACCAGGGTCGAGCCGCTCGACCTGACGTGGAGCCGCGCCGTGACGCGGCCCCACGTCAGGTGACGCGGCTGGAGCCGGTCGACAGCCCCAGCCGAAGGGGCCCTAGCCGAACAGGCCCCGGACGTCGTCGGCGGTGAGCGCCCCGGAGGCGAGCGCACCGTCGTCGACGACCCGGGAGAAGAGCGCCTGCTTGCGCGCCTTGAGCTCCATGACCTTCTCCTCGATGGTGCCGACCGACACCAGCCGGTAGACCACCACCGGCTTGTCCTGGCCGATCCGGTGCGCCCGGTCGACGGCCTGCGCCTCGGCCGCCGGGTTCCACCAGGGGTCCAGCACGAACACGTAGTCGGCCTCGGTGAGGGTCAGCCCGAACCCGCCGGCCTTCAGGCTGATCAGGAACACCGGGGCCGTTCCGCTGCGCCAGCCCTCGATCACCGCGTCCCGGTCCCGGGTGCGACCGTCGAGGTACTCCCAGCCGATGCCCTCGGCGGTGAGCCGGTCGCGGATGCCGCGCAGGAACCGGGTGAACTGGCTGAACACCAGCACCCGGTGGCCCTCGGCGACCGCCTCGCGCAGGTGCTCGACGAACGCGTCGGCCTTGCTGGAGGCGACGTCGGCGTAGGCCGGGTCGACCAGCGCCGGGTCGAGGCTGAGCTGCCGCAGCAGGGTCAGCGACCGGAAGATCGTCATCCGGTTCTTCGACATGTCCTCGACCAGGCCGAGGACCTTGCTCCGCTCGCGCTGCAGGTGGGTCTGGTACAGCTTCTCGTGCCGCGGGTTGAGCACCACCTCGAGCACCTGCTCCTGCTTGGCGGGCAGGTCTGCGGCGACCATCTCCTTGGTCCGGCGGCGCACCAGCGGGCGGATCCGCCGGCGCAGCGCGGCCAGCTTCTCCGCGTCGCTGTCCCGCTCGATGGGCACCCGGTACTGCTCGGTGAACCGCTGCGGGTCGGGGAAGAGCCCGGGGGCGACGATGGACATCAGCGCCCACAGGTCCATCACGCTGTTCTCCAGCGGGGTGCCGGTCAGCGCCAGCTTCACCGGCGCCTGCAGCAGGCGGGCGCACTGGTAGGTGCGGGCCTGGTGGTTCTTCACGAACTGCGCCTCGTCCAGCACCACCCCGCGCCAGGGCAGCGCGGTCCACGCGTCGTCGTCGATGCGCAGCAGCGCGTAGGAGGTGACGACGACGTGCGCGCCGGCCACCTGCTCGGCCAGCGGGGTGCCGCGCTTGCGCTCGGTCCCGGTCACCGTGACCACCCGCAGGCCGGGGGCGAACCGGGCCGCCTCCCGGGCCCAGGTGGAGACCACGCTGGTCGGCGCCACCACCAGCACCGGGGCGGCGTCCAGCTCACCGGCCTCGTGGGCGCGCACCAGCAGCGCCAGGGTCTGCAGCGTCTTGCCCAGTCCCATGTCGTCGGCGAGCACCCCGCCGAGCCCGTGGTCCCACAGGAAGGACAGCCAGCCGTAGCCCTCCAGCTGGTAGGGGCGCAGCTCGGCGGCCAGGCCGGCCGGGGCCGGCGGCGGCTCGGCGCGCTCGATGTCGAGCAGGCCGCGCACCTCGCGGGTCCAGCGCTCGCTCTGCGCGTCGACGACGCCCAGGCCCAGCAGCTGCTCCCACAGCCCGGCGTCGAAGCGGCTGACCTGCACGCCGTCGCCGGGCACGTCGCGCAGCTCGCGGGCCTCCTCGATGAGCAGCCGCAGCTGCTCGAACTCCGGGCGCTGCAAGGAGAAGTAGGTGCCGCTCAGCAGCACCAGCCGGGTGCGGCCGGCGGCGAGCGCCTTGTAGAGGGTCTCGAACGGCACGCTCTGGCCGTCCATCGTCACGGTGACGCCGAGGTCGAACCAGTCGGACTCCCCGGTGTCCCGGGCGGCGAAGCTGATCTGCGGCGCCGAGGTGGTCTGCCGGTAGGCGGTCGGTGTGCCCACCACCGTGACGTCGACGTCGGCTGCGGCGTGCAGGGCGGGCAGCACCTCGGTGGTGAACTCCAGGGCCTCTGTCCCGGCCAGCTCCACGGTCTCGGCCAGCCGGCGCTCCGGCGTCCACAGCTCGGGGAGCGCGGCGACCTGCTCGGGCAGCTCGTCCAGCAGCTGCTGCTCGGCCGGGTGGTCGCGTCCGTCGCCGGGGACGGCGGCCTGCTCGGCGGCGGGCAGCGGGAAGGACCGGCCGGTGCCGTAGCGCACCGACCACGTCACGGCGACCGTCGCGTCACCGGGGTAGCGGACCTCGGCGGCCAGCCGCGGCCGGGGGACGTCCGGGAGCTCGACGGAGCCGTCGCCGGAGATGACCGGGACCGCCTGCCGCAGCCCCGGGTACCAGTCGCGCAGGAACCGGTCGACGTCGCCGGGTGGGATGTCGATCGCGCCGCCGCGGGCCACCAGCCCGGCCAGCACGGGCGGCACGGGCCGGTCGAGGCGGGCCAGCACGAGGCCGGGCACGTCGGCGTCGCCGCCGGCGGGACCCTCCACCGAGACGCCGTGCGGGGGCATGCCCAGGAAGGACAGCCGGCCGGGGTCGGCGGTGCGGCCGTCGACCCGGAGCACCGCGGACAGCTCGGCGCGCCCACCGTCGCGGCGCAGGTCGACGGCGACGTCGGCAGGCGCCTGCGCCAGCACCACCGGCCGGGCCGACCGGTCGGCGGTGACCAGCGGGACGCCGTCGGCCACGGCCTCGGCGAGCAGCCGCCACAGCCCGGGGCCGAACTCGTGCAGGTACACGTCGGCCGGGGCGTAGGACCAGTACTGGTTGCGGGCCGCCTGGTGGGTGGCGTGCAGCGCGCGCATCGCGGCGAGGTGCGCGGGGTCCCAGCCGGCATGCGTGCTGTCGTACTGCAGCTGCCGCCAGGAGACGCCGCTGCGCACCCACTGGCCACGCTTGCCGGGCACCACCGGCCGCAGCCGGATCAGCCGCTGCCGGGTGCCCGGCGCGGCGACCGACGAGCGCCCCCGGCCGGGCTCGGGCTCGACCAGCTCGAACTGCAGCGCGATCGGCACGGTGGCCGGGGTCGGGCGGCCGGTGGCGGTGACCAGCTCGGCGAGCTCCTGCTCCCAGGTCCGCGCAGCCGGGGGCGCCGGCCGCGACCCGCCCGGTGCACGCTGGATGTCCGGCCGCAGGTGCAGCAGCACGGCCACCGCGTGCTTGCAGTCGTCGCCCACCGGGCAGGTGCAGGCCGCGGCCCAGCCCACCCGGCCGCCCTCGGTGCGCACCACCGTCGTCCGGTAGGGCGCGGGTGCGCCGCCCTGGACCAGCCCGGTCAGCCGGCGGGCGTCCTCGGCCACCCGGACGTCGAGGACCCCGCGGGCCAGGTACGCGCGGGCCCGGTCCAGCACGTCGGGCCCCACCGCCTCGGAGAGCGCCGCATCGGTGACCATCTCCCGCCAGTCCCCGAGCACCCGACCAGGCTACGGCGGACCACCGACGGGATGGTCCCGGTCGCGCGAGTGGCCCCCACCGGGTCAAGATCGGCCCATGAGCTCGAACCGCGCCGGCCTGCCTGCCCAGCCCAGTGACCTGGTCGACGTCCCCCACCTGGTCACCGCCTACTACGCGATCGAGCCGGACCCGGCCGACGTCGCCCAGCAGGTCGTGTTCGGGACGTCGGGGCACCGCGGCTCGTCGCTGGACGGGGCGTTCAACGAGCCGCACATCCTCGCCACCACCCAGGCCATCTGCGAGTACCGCGCCCAGCAGGGCTTCGACGGGCCGCTGTTCATCGGCCGGGACACCCACGGGCTCTCCGAGCCGGCCTGGGTCAGCGCCCTGGAGGTCCTCGCTGCCAACGACGTCACCGTGCTGGTCGACTCCCGGGACGGGTACACGCCCACCCCGGCGGTCAGCCACGCGATCCTCACCGCCAACCGGGGGAAGACCAGCGGCCTGGCGGACGGCATCGTCGTCACCCCGTCGCACAACCCGCCCCGGGACGGCGGCTTCAAGTACAACCCGCCGTCCGGCGGCCCGGCCGACACCGACGCCACCGGCTGGATCGCGAAGCGGGCCAACGAGCTGCTGGCCAACGGCCTGGACGGCGTCCGGCGCATCCCGTTCGCCCGGGCCCGTGCCGCGGCGCAGTCCTACGACTTCCTCGGCAGCTACGTCGACGACCTGCCCAACGTCCTGGACCTGGCTGCGGTGAAGGACGCCGGGGTGCGCATCGGCGCCGACCCGCTGGGTGGCGCGAGCGTCGCCTACTGGGGGGAGATCGCCGAGCGGCACGGCCTGGACCTGACCGTGGTCAACCCGCTGGTCGACGCCACGTGGCGGTTCATGACGCTGGACTGGGACGGCAAGATCCGGATGGACTGCTCCTCCCCGTCGGCGATGGCCTCCCTGATCGGCCGCAAGGACGAGTTCTCGATCGCGACGGGGAACGACGCCGACGCCGACCGGCACGGCATCGTCACCCCCGACGGCGGGTTGATGAACCCCAACCACTTCCTCGCGGTGGCGATCTCCTACCTGTTCAGCCACCGGCCGGAGTGGAGCGCCGGGACCGCCGTCGGCAAGACGCTGGTGTCGTCGTCCCTCATCGACCGGGTGGTCGCCGACCTCGGCCGGCGGCTGGTCGAGGTGCCGGTCGGCTTCAAGTGGTTCGTGCCCGGCCTGCTCGACGGCTCGGTCGGGTTCGGCGGCGAGGAGTCCGCGGGTGCGTCGTTCCTGCGCCGGGACGGCGGGGTCTGGACGACGGACAAGGACGGCATCCTGCTCGCCCTGCTGGCCTCGGAGATCCAGGCGGTCACCGGCAGCTCGCCGTCGCAGCTGCATGCGTCACTGACGGAACGGTTCGGCGCCTCGGCCTACGCCCGGGTCGACGCGGCGGCCACCCGGGAGGAGAAGGCCAAGCTGGGCAAGCTCTCCCCCGAGGCGGTCACCGCCACCGAGCTGGCCGGTGAGCCGATCACCGCCAAGCTCACCAGGGCCCCCGGCAACGACGCCGCGATCGGCGGGCTGAAGGTCACCACGGAGAACGCCTGGTTCGCCGCCCGCCCCTCGGGCACCGAGGACGTCTACAAGGTCTACGCCGAGTCCTTCCGTGGCGCCGACCACCTCGCGCAGGTGCAGGAGGAGGCCAAGGCCGTCGTGTCGGCCGCCCTCGCCGGCTGACCCCCGCCCGGCGCCGCTTCCCACGCTCTCCGTCCGGGTTCCACGCGCTGCGGCACGTGGAATGCGCAGCGAGAGCGTGGGAAGCGCGCCGCCCGCTCAGCGGGGCCCTTCGTCAGTCGTCGTCCTCGTCGACCCAGTCCAGGCTCTTGGTGACCGCCTTCTGCCACTGCCGGTGGTACTTCTCCCGCTGGTCCTCGGCCATCTGCGGGTCCCACCGCTTGTCCTCGGCCCACTTGGCGCTGAGCTCGTCGAGGTCGGACCAGAAGCCGACGGCGAGCCCGGCGGCGTAGGCAGCACCCAGCGCCGTCGTCTCCGGGATCTTCGGCCGGATCACCGGGACGCCGAGCAGGTCGGCCTGGAACTGCATCAGCAGCTCGTTGCCGACCATGCCACCGTCGACCCGCAGCTCGGTGAGGTCGACGCCGGAGTCGGCGTTCATCGCATCGAGCACCTCGCGGGTCTGGTACGCGGTCGCCTCCAGGACGGCGCGGGCCAGGTGGCCCTTGTTGACGTACCGGGTGAGCCCGACGACGGCGCCGCGGGCGTCCGAGCGCCAGTGCGGGGCGAACAGCCCGGAGAAGGCCGGCACGAAGTAGGCGCCGCCGTTGTCGTCGACCGAGCGCGCCAGGTCCTCGATCTCCGGCGCGTTCTTGATCATGCCGAGGTTGTCCCGGACCCACTGCACCAGTGACCCGGTGACCGCGATCGACCCCTCCAGCGCGTAGACCGGCTTGGCGTCGCCGAGCTGGTAGCACAGCGTGGTGAGCAGGCCGTTCTCCGACGGCACCGCCTCCTCGCCGGTGTTGAGCAGCATGAAGTTGCCGGTGCCGTAGGTGTTCTTGGCCATCCCGCGCTCGAAGCAGACCTGCCCGAACGTCGCCGCCTGCTGGTCGCCCAGCGACCCGGCGATGGGCACGCCGGCCAGGAAGCCGGCCTTGCGGCCCTTCCCGTACTCCTCGGAGTTGGACCGGATCTCCGGCAGCATGGACATCGGGATGCCCATCTCCTCGGCGATCGAGGAGTCCCAGCTGAGCTTCCGGTAGTCCATCAGCATCGTGCGCGAGGCGTTGGAGACGTCGGTGAGGTGCAGCCCGCCGTCGGTGCCCCCGGTCATGTTCCACATCAGCCAGGAGTCGATCGTGCCCATCAGCAGGTCGCCGCGCTCGGCGCGCTCTCGGGCGCCGTCGACGTTGTCCAGGATCCACTTCACCTTGGGGCCGGCGAAGTAGGTGGCCAGCGGCAGCCCGACGGTGTCCTTGTACCGGTCGGCGCCGCCGCCGAGGGCGGCGAGGTCGTCGCAGATCCTCTGGGTCCGGGTGTCCTGCCAGACGATGGCGTTGTGTACCGGCTCACCGGTCTTCCGGTCCCAGACGACGGCGGTCTCGCGCTGGTTGGTGATGCCGACGGCGACGATGTCGGAGGTGCCGGCGTCACTGCGGGCGATCGCCTGGCCGACGACCTCCCGGGTGTTGCGCCAGATCTCCATCGCGTCGTGCTCGACCCAGCCGGCCCGCGGGAAGATCTGCTGGTGCTCCTTCTGGCCGACCGAGACGACCGTGCCGTCGTGGTCGAAGAGCATGCAACGGGTGCTGGTGGTGCCCTGGTCGATGGCGGCGACGTACTGAGCGGCCATGGGGTCCTCCTCGACGGTGAGGGGCCAAGACGGCCATCTTGGCCCGCGGGTGGTGCGCGGCGGTAGGGGGGGCGGCGTCAGATCGAGACGTGGGCGAACCAGCCGGCGAGCAGCGCGCCGACCAGCGGGCCGATGATCGGCACCCAGGCGTAGCCCCAGTTGCTGTCGCCCTTGCCCCGGATGGGCAGGACGGCGTGGGCGATGCGCGGGCCCAGGTCGCGGGCGGGGTTGATGGCGTACCCGGTCGGGCCACCGAGGGAGACCCCGATGCCGACGACCAGCAGGGCGACGGCGAGCGGGCCGAGCTCGGTCGGGGTGTCCCCGAACCGCAGCACGATGTAGACCAGCACGAACGTGCCCAGGACCTCGGTGACCAGGTTGTCCGGGATGCTGCGGATGGCGGCGTTGGTGGAGAAGGTGCCCAGCGCCGAGCCCGGCCCGTTCTCCGGGTCGTCGTAGTGCCGGCGGTAGGCCGCCCAGGCACCGACGGCGCCGAGGAAGGCCCCCAGCAGCTGGGCGACGACGTAGACGGCGGTGGACGCCCAGGTGATCGGCACCCCCGGGGCGTACTCGTCGGCGCCGCTGGCCCACAGCCCGACGGTCACCGCCGGGTTGATGTGGGCGCCGGAGCTGGCCGCGGCGTAGACGCCGGCGAAGACGGCGAGCCCCCAGCCGAAGGCGATCGTGATGATGCCGCCGCCGTTGCCGTAGGTCTTGGCCAGGGCCACGTTGGCGACCACGCCGACACCGAGCAGCAGCAGGAAGAACGTCCCCACGAGTTCGCTGCCGAAGACTGTCCACAAGCTGAGTTCCACGCGGGGTTCTCCTCATCGACGGTGATGTGGGTGCCGCGGCGCTCCGGATCGGGCCGGACGCGACGGGCCGGGTGACCGTATTCACACCTCTCGGACCCGGACAACGCGCGCCGTCCGACGATGTCGAACAGAGTGGCGTGGGCCGTCAGCGGCCGGTCTCGCCCCAGGCGATGCTCAGCTGGACCGCGCGCTCCCACGACGGGTACTGCGCGTCCACCGCGGCCACCCGCTCGGGCCGGGGGGACCACTGGGCCGCCCGGTGCCAGTTCCGCCGCAGCGCCTCGGTGTCCGACCAGGTGCCCACGGCCAGCCCCGCGGCGTAGGCCGCGCCCAGCGAGACCGTCTCCCCCACCATCGGCCGCACCACCGGGCTGTCCAGCGCATCGGCCAGGAACTGCATGAGCAGCGTGTTGGTGGTCATCCCCCCGTCCACCCGCAGCGCCGCCAGGTGCAGCCCCGAGTCGGCCTCCATCGCCCGCACGACGTCCCGGGTCTGCCAGCCGGTGGCCTCCAGCGCGGCCCGGGCCAGGTGCCCCCTGGTGACGTAGGACGTGAGGCCGGCGACCAGCCCGCGGGCCTCGCCCCGCCAGTGCGGCGCGAGCAGCCCGGAGAAGGCCGGGACGACGTAGCAGCCGCCGTTGTCGGAGACCGTGCGGGCCAGCGTCTCCACCTCCGCGGCGGAGCCGATCAGCCCCAGCCCGTCGCGCAGCCACTGCACCAGCGCCCCGGTGACCGCGATCGACCCCTCCAGCGCGTAGTGCACCGGCTCGCCGGCCAGCTGGTAGGCGACGGTGCTGATCAGCCCGTTGCCCGAGCGGACCAGCTCGGTGCCGGTGTTCTGCAGCAGGAAGCTGCCGGTGCCGTAGGTGCACTTGGTCTCGCCCGGGGCGAAGCAGGTCTGCCCGAACAGCGCCGCCTGCTGGTCGCCGAGCGCCCCGCCGATCGGCACGGGCACCGGGAGCGCCGTGGCCTGCCCGAGCACGCCCACCGACGGGCGGATCTCCGGCAGCATCGCGGCCGGCACGTCGAAGAAGGCCAGCAGGTCGGGGTCCCACCGGCAGGTGTGCACGTCCATCAGCAGCGTGCGGCTGGCGTTGGTCACGTCGGTGACGTGGACGCCGCCGGCGACCCCGCCGGTGAGGTTCCAGACCAGCCAGCTCTCCATGGTGCCGAACAGCAGCTCGCCGCGTTCGGCGCGCTCCCGGGCGCCGGGCACCGCGTCGAGGATCCAGCGGAGCCGGGGGCCCGCGAAGTACCCGGCGATCTCCAGGCCGGTGCGCTCCCGGACCGTCGCCGACCCCGGCCGGCGGCAGAGCTCGTCGACCAGCGCCCCGGTGCGGGTGTCCTGCCAGACCAGCGCAGGCAGGACCGGCCGGCCGGTGGCCCGCTCCCAGACCACCGTCGTCTCCCGCTGGTTGGCGATGCCCAGCGCCACCACCTCCCCCGGCCCGGCGGTGACGTCGCGCAGTGCCTGCGCGGCGGTGAGCTGGGTGTTCGCCCAGATCTCCTCGGGGTCGTGCTCCACCCAGCCGGGCCGGGGGAAGTGCTGCCGGTGCTCCTTCTGCCGCACGGCCACCAGCCGGCCGCCCCGGTCGAAGACGATCGACCGGGTGGAGGTGGTGCCCTGGTCGATCGCCAGCACGTAGCGCTCGATCACGGCTGCGCCAGCTCGCGGGAGACCGCCGCCGCGGCGTCGAGCAGGACGGTGAGCAGTGCGGGGCGGGGCTGCCCGCCCGGCCCGAGCACCGACTCGACGGGGCCGCTGACCCCCAGCGCGCACACCACGACGCCGCCGGCGCCGCGGACCGGGGCGGCCAGCGCCGCGGTGCCCGGGGTGTGCTCCTCGCGCTGCGCGCCCCAGCCGCGGGTCCGGACGCCGTGCAGCTCGGCGGTCAGGGCCGCCGGGTCGGTGCAGGTGGCGGTGGTGAAGCGGGTCAGCTCCGTGCCCGCCGGCAGCGCCGGGGCCCCCGGGCGACCGGCGAGCAGCACCTTGCCCAGCGCCGTGGCGTGCACCGGCAGCCGGCACCCCACCTCCAGCTCCTGGGCGGAGTCGTCGGGCCGGAAGACGTGGTGGACGACGAGCACACCGGAGCCGGCCAGCGTGCCCAGCCGCACGGCGCAGCCGCTGCGGGCGGCCAGCGAGTCGGTCCAGTTGGAGGCGCGGGAGCGCAGCTCGTTGACGTCGGGCCGGTGCGTGCCCAGACCGAGGACCCCCGCGCCCAGCCCGTAACGGCCGGTGTCGGCGTCCTGCTCCACGAAGCCGACCGCCAGGAGGGTTCGCAGCAGGCCGTGCGTGGTCGTCTTGGGCAGGCCGACCGCCGCCGCCAGCTCGGTGACCCCCACCCGGCCGCCGGCGCCCGCGATGGCCTGCAGGATCGCGGCGGCGCGCTCGACCGCCTGCACGCTCCCGGGCACGAACCGGACGCTACGGGCGTTGTCCGACCATGTCGAACAGCCGGGATCGACGGGTGTGCACGCCAGACCTACCGTGGACGCCGGACGAGTCCCCGCCGGAGGTGTCGGAATGACCGCAGTCCCCCCGCTCGGCCCGCAGCAGCGGGCCCGCTCCTGGGCCGAACTGGCCGAACAGCAGTACGACGTGCTCGTCGTCGGTGGCGGGGTGACCGGTGCCGGTGTGGCCCTCGACGCCGCGACCCGCGGCCTGCGGACCGCGCT
This sequence comes from Modestobacter sp. SYSU DS0290, assembly GCF_054050955.1. NCBI lineage: Bacteria > Bacillati > Actinomycetota > Actinomycetes > Geodermatophilales > Geodermatophilaceae > Modestobacter > Modestobacter sp. SYSU DS0290. The sequence continues at coordinate 151,834 of NZ_JBJHAI010000005.1, read as the reverse complement.
GGTCGAGGCGCGTGACTTCGCCAGCGGCACGTCGTCGCGCTCGTCGAAGCTGTTCCACGGCGGGCTCCGCTACCTGGAGCAGTTCGACTTCGGCCTGGTCCGGGAGGCGCTGCACGAGCGGGACCTGTCGGTGAACCGGATCGCCCCGCACCTGGTCAAGCCGGTGCCGTTCCTCTACCCGCTGACCCGTCACTGGGAGCGGCCCTACGTCACCGCCGGGCTGACCCTCTACGACGGGCTGGCCCGCCTGGGTGCGCTGGCCGAGCCGATGCCCGGGCAGAAGCACCTCACCCGCACCGGCGCCCGCCGGCTGTTCCCGGCGCTCAAGCCCGACGCGCTCGTCGGCGCGATCCGCTACTACGACGCCCAGGCCGACGACGCCCGGCACACCCTGACGGTGGCGCTCACCGCCGCCGCCTACGGCGCCACCGTGCTGAACTCCGCCGAGGTGGTCTCCTTCGTCCACGCCGGTGGCCGGGTCGTCGGCGCCCGGGTCCGCGACGTGGAGACCGGGCAGGAGGTCGAGGTCCGCACCGAGGTGGTCGTCAACGCCACCGGGGTGTGGACCGACGACGTGCAGACCATGGTCGGCGGCCGGGGCCGGTTCCACGTGCGGGCCAGCAAGGGCGTGCACATCGTCGTCCCCCGCGACCGGATCAACGGCGAGACCGGGCTGATCCTGCGCACCGAGAAGTCGGTGCTGTTCGTCATCCCGTGGGGCAGCCACTGGATCGTCGGGACGACGGACACCGACTGGGAGCTGGACAAGGCCCACCCGGCGGCGAGCAAGGCCGACATCGACTACATCCTCGAGCACGTCAACGAGGTGCTGTCGGTGCCGCTGACGCACGGGGACATCACCGGGGTGTACGCCGGGCTGCGCCCGCTGCTGTCCGGGGAGAGCGAGTCGACCAGCCAGCTCTCCCGCGAGCACGCCGTCGCCCGGCCGATGCCCGGCGTGATCGCCGTCGCCGGCGGCAAGTACACGACCTACCGGCCGATGGCCGCCGACGCGGTCGACGCCGTCGCCGACGACGTCACCCGGCCGGTGCCGCCCAGTGTCACCGAGAACATCCCGCTGGTCGGCGCCGAGGGCTACGCGGCGATGGTCAACTCCCTCGACGGGCTCGCCGAGCGCTGGGGCATCGCCCGGTTCCGCGCCGAGCACCTGCTCAACCGCTTCGGGTCGCTCACCCCCCAGGTGCTGGAGCTGGCCGCCGACCGGCCCGAGCTGCTGGAGCCGGTGCCCGGGGCCGAGGAGTACCTGATGGTCGAGATGGTCTGGGGCGTCGAGCACGAGGGCGCGCTGCACCTGGACGACCTGCTGGCGCGCCGCACCCGGATCTCCATCGAGACCGCGCACCGCGGGGTGGAGTCGGCCGAGCCGGTGGCCCGCGCGGTCGCCGCGTCGCTGGGCTGGGGCGAGGACCGGGTCACCGCCGAGGTCGAGGGCTACGCCGCCCGGGTGGAGGCCGAGCGCCGCTCCCAGGCCGCCCCCGACGACCAGGCGGCCGACGCCGCCCGGATCGCCGCGCCGGACACCCGCGCCGTCCTGGTCGGCCGCACTCCCGACTGAACGCCCGGGATCAGGGCAGCTGATCGTGGGTGCTCCTGGCTCACGGTGCGGCGTGAGCCAGGAGCACCGGGGCTGAGCCAGGACGGCGATCGGCCGCGCGGCAACGGACGGGCCCTGTAACGAACTGCCGGTACCGGACATGTCACTGTGTGATCGCCATGCAGGGGCAGCCGCCGCCCAGGCCCGACCACCCGCCCGCGTCCGCCGAAGAGCTCTTCGAGGACGCCTACCGCACCTCCGGGACCGCCGTCCTCGGGTACGCGCTGCGCCGCGCGGAGTCCCGCGAGGATGCCCTGGACGCGGTCGCGGAGACGTTCGCGACCGCCTGGCGACGTCGGGCCGACATGCCGGCGGATCCGCTGGAGGTGCGGCCGTGGCTCTTCGGCATCGCCCGGCGCTGCCTGGCCAAAGCCACCCGGAGCAGCGTCCGCACGGGTCGGCTCGGTGAGCGACTGGGCCAGGCCCTCGCCGACGTGACGGTGCCCGATCCGTCGGTGCTCTCCGAGGGCAGGGCCGAGGTGCGGCAGGTGCACGAGGCGCTCGGCCGGCTCCCCCCTGCCGACCGCGAGCTCGTGACGCTCATCGCCTGGGAGGGGTTGACGCCCGCGCAGGCCGCCGAGGCCCTCGGTGTCAGCCCGGGCACCGCTCGTGTCCGGCTGCACCGGGCCCGCGCCCGGCTGCGTGTCGCTCTCTCCGACCCCGCTCCCCCCGGCACCACCCTCCCCCACGTCGCAGGCCGCCAGGAGGCCGACCGTGATCAGTGACCGTGAGCTCGACGCCCGCCTGGCCGATGCCGCCGGCATCGACGACGACGACCTCCCGCCGTTGCCCGAGGAGTTCCTCACCCACCTGACCTCGGACGCCGACCCCGATCCGGCGACGGTGGTCGCGCTCCGTCAGCTCATCGCGGACGCCCACGAGGCGCGTACCGCGCCCCGGCACCGCCGGCGCCCGCGCCGGCGGACCGTGCTCCGGCTCGGCACGGCGGCGGTCGCCGTGGCCGCGGCGTGGACGACGGCCGTGCTGGTCACCCCGGCAGATCCCGCACCGCGGCCGGGTGGTGGGACGGCGGTACCGACCGAAGGTGCGACGGTGGCGCCGACCGACGGCGTCTCCCTCGTCGCGGCCGAGCAGATCGCCTTCCCGGTGTCCCTCGACCCGGTGCCCGAGGGGCTGACGCCGCTGTTCAGCCAGTGGGGCGGGGTGCCGCCGTTCGAGGACCAGCCGCTCACCTACACCGCCAGTTACCGGCCCACCGGCGAGGACGGGTACGGGCACGGCTTCACCCTGAGCCTGTACCCCGAGGACCCGCGGGAGACGGGGGCCGTCGGCGAGTGGCCGGTGGAGGGTGCCCGCGTCGGGACGGTCACCGTCGACGGCGCCGAGGCGCAGGTCGCCACCGACGGTGACAGCGCGGACCTGCTCTGGCGCCGGTCGGGCGGCTGGTGGGTCCTGGTGCGGGGTGACGGCCCCTACGGCGACGTGGACGGGGTCGTGGGTGTTGCGGAGTCGATCGTCGACCGCCCCCAGCCGCTCGACCTGCAGTTCGGGCTGGCCCCGGCCGGCTGGACGCTGAACAGCCTGGAGGAGAGCCGGAGCATCGACCTCTCCAGCGACGTGGACCCGGAACAGCGGATCAAGCTGAGCCGGTACCTGCCCGGCTTCGGGCTGACCATCGACGACCTGCTCGAGGGGATGGCGCCGGCCCAGCCGGTGGAGACGGTGACGGCCCAGGGGCGGCCGGCCCGGCTCGTCCTCGCCCAGCCCGGCGGTGGAGCCCTTGTCGCCTGGTACGTCGCGGGTGAGTTCCCGGACGGGTCGCTGTTCCTGCTGGTCGCCCCGGACGCACTGACCCGGGATCAGGTGCTCCAGATCGCCGACCAGGTCACGTACACCCCGTGACACCGGTGCCCGGTGCTCCCAGGCGGGCGCACCGGGCATCCGGGGCAACGCACGTCACACCCGTCTCGAGTTCTCGATACAGCGCTGTATCCAATACAGTCCTGCATCGTGACGGCGACCGACCTGGAGCGGCCCAAGCGCCGCCGGGAGGCGACCGTCGAGCGGCTGCTGGACGCCGCCCTGGACACCTTCGCCGAGCGGGGCTTCGCCGCCGCCAGCGTGGAGGACGTCTGCAGCCGCGGTGGCTTCACCCGCGGCGCCTTCTACTCCAGCTTCAAGACCAAGGACGAGCTCTTCGAGGCGCTCATGGCCCGCGAGGTCGAGCGCGACCTCGCCCGGGTCGCCGAGCTCCTCACCGGCCTCGCTGACGAACCCGACCCGCTGGCCGCCGCGGTCGACCGGGTGCTGGGCGCCTTCCGCTGCGACCGGACCTGGGCGCTGGTGGTCACCGAGTACACGCTGCACGCCGCGCGCCACCCCGAGGCCGCCGAGGTGCTGCGCCGGCACGACGAGCAGGTCGGCGGCCGGCTGGCCGCGCTGGTCGACCGGATGGCCGCCGAGGCGGGGCTGACCTTCACCCTGCCGGCCGCCGACCTCATCGGGGCGGCCACCGCGCTGCTCAGCGGGCTCACCGTCATGTCGCTCACCGCCGAGGGCGACCTCGAGCCGCTGCGCCGCACCGCCCTGCTCACGCTCGTCCGCGGGGCGGTCGCACCGGCGCCGTCGTCCCGCTGATCCTCCCCGCCGCAGATCCGCCGACCAGGAGAACCGATGTCCACCCTGCTCTACCGGCTGGGCCGTGCCGCCTACCGCCACCGCGTGCTGTTCACCGCGGCCTGGGTCGCCGTGCTGGGCGCGGTCGTCGCGCTCTTCCTCACCGTGGGGGGCGAGTTCGACGACGAGTTCACCATCCCCGGCTCGGAGTCCCAGACCGCGCTGAACCAGCTCCGCGAGGTCTCCCCCGCCGCCGCGGGGGCGAGCGCCGACCTGGTGTTCATCGCCCCGGACGGCAGCACCGTCGCCGATCCGCAGTACGCCCAGGCGATCGGCGCGGCGGTGGCGGCCGCCGGGCAGGTGGACGACGTCGCCGCGGTGCAGGACCCCTTCACCACCCAGCAGATCAGCCCGGACGGCCGGGCGGCGCTGGCGACGGTGACCTACTCCGTCGGTCCGCTGGAGCTCGAGGAGAACGCGCTCGAGCAGCTGCAGGCGGCCACCGCCCCGGCGGAGGACGCCGGCCTGGAGGTCGCGGTCGGCGGGGGCGCGTTCAACGCCGGCGCGGTCACCGTCGGCCCGCTGGAGCTGGTCGGCGTCGTCGTCGCGGTGATCGTCCTGGTGGTCACCTTCGGCTCGCTGCTGGCCGCCGGGATGAACCTGCTGATCGCGCTGGTCGGGGTGGGCATCGGGCTCACCGGCCTGCTCGCGCTCTCCGGCGTCATCACCCTGTCCTCCACCGCGCCCACCCTGGCGCTGATGATCGGCCTGGCCGTCGGCATCGACTACACGCTGTTCATCCTCAGCCGGCACCGCTCCCAGCTCGCCCAGGGGATGGCGCCCGAGGAGTCCGCCGGCCGGGCCACCGGGACGGCGGGCTCCGCGGTGGTCTTCGCCGGCCTGACCGTCGTCATCGCGCTGTCCGGGCTGGCCGTCGTCAACATCCCGTTCCTCACCGTGATGGGCCTGGGCGCCGCCGGCACCGTGGCCGTGGCCGTGCTGGTCGCGCTCACCCTGGTGCCCGCGCTGCTCGGCTTCGCCGGGGCGCGGCTGATCCCCGCACCGGGCTCCCGGGCGCACCGCCGCGAGCTGGCGCTGGCCGCGCACGCCGACGCCCCCGCCAGCACCGGCGGCGCCCGCTGGGCCCGGCTGGTCACCCGTCGCCCGGCGCTCACCGTGCTCGGCGTGCTCGCCGCGCTGGTCGTCTGCTCGATCCCGGCCGCTCAGCTGCAGCTGGCCCTCCCCGATGCGAGCAGCGCCGGTGAGGAGACCCCGCAGCGGCAGGCCTACGACGCGATCGCCGAGTACTTCGGGCCGGGCGTGAACGGCCCGCTGCTGGTCTTCCTCGACGGGCTGGACCCGGCCACCGCCGAGCAGACCGCCGGCGAGACCGCGGCCGCCATCGGCGGCACCCCGACCGGCACGCCGGGCGAGTTCGCGGGCGGGCTGGACGACGTCGCCTACGCCGCACCGCAGGTGGTCGCGGACGGGACCGCCGCGATCGTCTCGGTGGTGCCGGAGAGCGGCCCGCAGAGCGAGGAGACCAGCCAGCTGGTCGGGTCGCTGCGCGACCTGGGCGCCGACCTGGAGGACCGGACCGGTGCGGACGTCTCGGTGACCGGGCAGACCGCCGTCGCCATCGACGTCTCCGACCGGCTGGCCGACGCGCTGCTGCCGTTCACCCTGGTCGTCGTCGGCCTCGCGCTGGTCCTGCTGCTGCTGGTCTTCCGCTCGATCCTGGTGCCGGTCAAGGCCGCGCTGGGCTTCCTGCTCTCGGTGGGCGTCTCCTTCGGCGCCGTCGTCGCGGTCTTCCAGTGGGGCTGGCTCATGGACGTCTTCGGCGTGCCGACCACCGGCCCGGTGATCAGCTTCATGCCGATCCTGCTGATGGCCGTGCTCTTCGGGCTCGCCATGGACTACGAGGTCTTCCTCGTCTCCCGGATGCGCGAGGAGTACGTGCACGGGGCGGAGCCGGGCGAAGCGGTCGTCGCCGGCATGCGCCACGCGTCCCGGGTCGTCGTCGCCGCGGCGCTGATCATGTTCTCGGTGTTCGCCAGCTTCGTGAGCATCGAGGACGTCACGGTCAAGGCGATCGCCTTCGGGCTGGCCGTCGGTGTCCTGGTCGACGCCTTCGTCGTCCGCATGACGCTGGTGCCCGCGGTGCTCGCGCTGCTGGGCCGCTCGGCCTGGTGGCTGCCGCGCTGGCTGGACCGGGTGCTGCCGGACCTCGACGTCGAGGGCGCCAAGCTCACCGCCCGGGACGACGAGCGGGTCCCGGAGCCCGTCGCCGGCTGAGCGGTGGGGCAGGCTGGGCGCATGCCGAACCTCGTCGGACGGGAACCCCGCCCGCCTGCCCCACCCGCCCCCGGCCAGCCCGCCGGGGAGGCGTTCACCGGCCCGCTGCACGCCGTCGCCGCCGGACCCGGGGAGGCCGCCCGGGAGTCGCACGAGCAGGTGCAGGCGCTCTGCGGCACCTGGGTGCGCGTCGTGCCGGTCGAGGACGTCCCCGACGACACGGGCCTGTGCCGGGTCTGCCAGTACGGCTCGTGACCCGTTCCACGTGGAACCAGCGGTGCAGGATGACCTCGTGAACGACTTCGACCTGGTGCTGCCGACGGCGGTCGACGTCCGGGAGGTCGGCATGCGCGACGGCCTGCAGCTGGAGGACCCGCTGCCGCTCGCCGACAAGCTGGCGATGCTGGCGGCGATCGTGGCCACCGGTGTCCGCCGGGTGGAGGTCACCTCGTTCGTCTCGCCGAAGGCCGTGCCGGCGCTCGCCGACGCCGACCAGGTGGCCGCCGAGCTGCACCGCTTCCCGGGCGTGCACTTCTCCGCGCTCGTGGCCAACGCCCGAGGCGCGGTGCGGGCGGTCGACGCCGGGGTGCCGCACCTGGAGTACGTCGTCTCGGCGGCCGACTCGCACAGCCGGGCCAACGCCGGGCGCACCACCGCCGAGGCGCTCGCCGCCGTGGGGGAGATCGCCGGGCTGGCGCAGGGCGCCGGCGGCTCGCTGGAGGTGGTGGTCGCCACCGCCTGGGACTGCCCCTTCGACGGCCGCACCCCCATCGCCCGCACCGTGGACGTCGCCCGGGCCGCGGTCACCGGGGGTGCCGACGCGCTCTGCCTGGGCGACACCATCGGCACCACCACGCCGGCCCGGGTGGTGCGGCTGCTCGACGCCGTCCGCCGGGCGTGCCCGGGCACCCCGGTCGGCGTGCACTTCCACGACACCCGCGGCACCGGCCAGGCCAACGCGCTCGCCGCCGTGCAGGCCGGCGTCACCCAGCTCGACGCCTCCGTGGGCGGCCTGGGCGGCTGCCCGTTCGCGCCGGGCGCCAGCGGCAACATCGCCACCGAGGAGCTCGTCTACTGGCTCACCGACGCCGAGGTCGACACCGGCATCGACCTGACCGCGCTGCTGGCGGCCGCCGCCGTCACCGAGCGCGCGGTCGGCCACCCCCTGCCCAGCTCGCTGCACCGGGCCGGCGGGCCGTCGGTGCCGCGGGGGCCGGTCCACCTGTCCTGAGCCGGGAGCGCCGGGGCGTGATGGGATGACCGGTGTGAGTGCCGACGTCCCCGCCCCGGTGGTCGACCCCCAGCTGATGCGCGACGTGCTGGGGCACTTCGTCTCCGGCGTGACCGTGGTGACCGCGGCGGGCCCGGACGGGCCGGTGGGCTTCACCTGCCAGTCGTTCAGCTCGCTGTCGCTCGACCCGCCGCTGGTCGCGTTCGCACCGGCCCGCACCTCGCGCACCTGGCCGCAGCTGCGCGACGCGGGCCGGTTCTGCGTCAACGTGCTCAGCGAGGCCCAGAGCGACCTCTCCCGCCAGTTCGCCCGCTCCGGCACCGACAAGTTCGCCGGGGTCGCCTGGGCCGCCAGCCCGCACGGGTCCCCGATGCTCGAGGGCGTGGTGGCGTGGATCGACAGCGAGCTGTGGGCCGAGTACGACGGCGGTGACCACACGATCGTCGTCGCCCGGGTGCTCGACCTCGGTGCCGACGCCAGCCGCACCCCGCTGCTGTTCCACCGCGGCGCCTACGGCCTGCAGCAGGCCCTGCGCGACCAGGGCTGAGGCCGGAGACGTACTGGCGCGGCCCCCTCGCGGGGGGGCTTCGTCAGTCGAACCGGACGGCGATGACGGCGATGTCGTCGCGCCGGTCGGGGCTCGGCCCGACGGCCGCGACGCAGAGCTCCGCCGGGGGTGCGTCCGCCGGCGCGACCGCGAGCCGCTCGACCAGCAGGGCGATGCCGGTGTCCATGTCCGCACCGGGGCGCTCGATGAGCCCGTCGGTGTAGGCCACCAGGGTCGAGCCGGCCGGCACCTCGAAGGTCTGCGACCGGCGCTGCGCGCTGGCGTCCACGCCGATGAGCAGGCCGGTGACCCCGTCGAGCAGCTCGACCGCTCCATCCGGCCGGCGCAGCGCGAGCGGCGGGTGCCCGGCGTTGGCCAGGGTCAGCTGCCAGGGGTGGCCCGGCTCGACCGGGGGCACCGCCCGGGCGTAGACCATCGTCGCCATCCGGGCCAGGTGCAGCCCCTGGACGAGGGCGTCGACGCGGTCGAGCACCCGGCCGGCGTCGGTCTCCCCGGCGTCCCAGGCGCAGGCGCGCAGCAGCCCGCGCAGGTGGCCCATCGCGGCGGCCGCGGCGATGTCGTGCCCGACGACGTCGCCGATGGCGATCCCCACCGAGCCGTCGGGGAGGTGCAGCAGGTCGTAGAAGTCCCCGCCTACCTCGGCCGCGGTGGAGGCGCTGACGTACTGCCCGGCGGCGCTGATCCCCGGGATCTCCGGCAGCTCGGGCAGCAGCGAGCGCTGCAGCGTCTCGGCGACCGAGTGCTCCTGCTGGTACAGCCGTACGTTGTCCATCGCCATCGCAGCCCGGCGGGACAGGTCGCGGGCGAGGTCGACGTCGTCGGGCCCGAACCGGCGGTCCTGGGTCTCCGCGACCAGGGTGAGCGCGCCGAGCGTGCGGCGGCGCGCCACCAGCGGCACGGTCAGCTGCGAGGAGGTGCCCAGCTCGGCCATCACCGCGCGCAGCGCGGGGTCGGGCGCCGCCCGGACCAGGATCTCGTCGGTGATCTCCGGGACGAGGACCGGCTCGCTGGACCGCAGGACCCGCCGGATGGGCGCTGCCTCGGGCAGGTCTGCGATGCGCAGCGCGGCGAAACGGCGCAGCTCCTCGGCGAGGCCCCGCCGGTGGGCGGCCGAGGTGCCGGTGACGGTGCCGTGCTCGTCGACCAGGGTGACGAAGACCCAGTCGGCCAGCAGGGGCACGCACAGCGAGGCGAGCCGGTCGAGCAGGTCGTCGAGGTCGAGGGTCGCGCTGAGCGTGCTGGTGGCCTCGGCCATCAGCGCCAGCCGGCTCTGCGCCCGCTCCGCGGCCTCGCGGGCGCGCTCGGCCTCCTGCCGGGCGGCCTCGGCCTCCTGCCGGGCGGCCTCGGCCTCCTCCCGGGCGGTCCGTTCGGCGGCGAGGGCCGCGGTCCGGTCGTCCTCCACCCGCACCCGCTCGGTGACGTCGGTCTGCACTCCGACGAAGCTGACCAGCGTGCCCTCGCCGTCGAACACCGGCGTGATGGACACCTGGTTCCAGAACGCCGTGCCGTCCTTGCGGTAGTTCAGCAGCGTGGTGGTGACCGGCTGGCGGGCCGCCAGCGCTTCCCGCAGCTCCGTGACCCGGCCGGCGTCGGTGGCCGGACCCTGCAGGAACCGGCAGTTGCGCCCGACGATCTCGTCGTGGCTGTAGCCGGTGATCCGGCTGAACGACGGGTTGACCCAGACCAGCGGGTCGTCGGGCTGGCGCGGGTCGGTGATGGTGAAGGCGATGTCGGTGGCGACGACGGCGCGGTCGCGCAGCGCCTGCAGGTGCGACTCCGGGTCGGCGAGATCGTGGCCCTCGTCCAGGTGCAGGAAGACCACCAGGGACAGCCGCTCCTCGCTGCTGTCCCGGGACAGCGGGAAGCCGGTGACCCACAGCAGCTGCTCGGGCTCGTCGGACGCGGCGGCGGCGCGCAGCTCGTCGGAGCTGCGGCGCGCGGACAGCCGGACCGCCTCGCCGGTCACCGGGCGGCCCCTCGCGAGGTGGGACAGCGGGTTGCCGGTGCTGGCCAGCGGTGCACCGGTGAGGTCGGTGAGGCCGGCCGAGGCGCCCCAGGTGTCGATCGGCAGCGGCAGGCGCGGGTTGCCGGCCAGGTCGATCGCGGCGGTGTTGGCGTAGACCACGGTGCCGTCGCGCTGGTCGATGACGAGCACCGCCACCGGGACGTCGGCCAGCACCCCGGGCAGCACGGCCTGCGCGCCGTTGCCGCCGGTGGTCGCCGAGACCGCGGCCTCGGCGGCGCCGACGAGGGAGGCCTGGTGGCTGCGCTCGCTGCCGACCACCGGTGCACCGGTGCCGGCGAGGGCGGCTGCGGCCTCCGGCGGGACGTCGGCGCCGGATCTCACCGGTCTCCCGGCCTCGTCCACCACGGGCGCGACCTTATCGAGACACTCGGTTGGGCACCACCGACAGGGGCGCGGACCACCTGGTCAGGGGTTCAGTCACGGCCACCCTGGTGGCGCAGCCAGAGCAGGCCGAGCACCGGCAGCGCCAGCGGGACGAAGCCGTAGCCCTGCCCGTAGTTCGACCAGACGGTGGCGTCCGGGAAGGCGACCGGGTCCAGCAGCGACAGTGTGCCGACGACGAGCACCCCGGCCAGCTCGACCGTGCAGGCCGCCAGCGCGGTGCGTCGGCCGCCCCGCCCGCCGCGGGCCAGCCCCACGGTGGCGACCAGGTAGACCACGGCGGCGAGGGCGGAGAGCAGGTAGGCCAGCGGCGCCTCGCTGAACCGGGTGGCCAGCTGGACGCCGGCCCGGGCGCCCGCCGCGAGGGCGAAGACCCCGTAGAGGGCCACCAGCACCCGGCCGGGCCCTCGCGTCGTGTCGGCGGTCGCCGACGTCGGCTCGGGCGACGCGTCGGGGTGCTCAGCCACCGGTGACCTGCCACACCTGGTCCAGCCGCCAGACCATGACGGCGACGGCGGCGGCGGCCACCGCGATGATCGTGCCGGCCCAGCGGGTGGGGTCGGTGCGCGCCCAGAGCACCCCGGCCAGGGGCAGCAGGACCACGCTGGCCAGGTAGCCCAGGAAGGTGGCCAGCTCGGTGGGCCGGTGCCCGCCGACCAGCCCGGCGACCGCGGCCCCGGCCAGCGCCAGGACCAGCAGCTGGAGCAGCCCGGCCCCGGCCAGGTGGGCGGTGCCGATCCGCCGCCGCAGGACGGTGCTCAGCACGCCGAGCAGGGCCAGGGCGACGGCGACGACGGTCACCGCGACGAGCAGCGGGGTGTTCACCGGCGGGGGCCGGACGGGCGGGGACGCACCCGCCCATCCTGCCTCCAGGGGCCCCGCGGCAGCTCAGCGGTGCACGGTGGACATGTCCGGGTAGCGGTCGCCGGCGGTCGCCCCGGCGGGCGCGGCCTCGTCGATGCGGCGCACGTCGTCCTCGCTCAGGGTGAGCTGCGCGGCGGCGGCGTTCTCCTCCAGGTACTGCACCCGCTTGGTGCCGGGGATCGGCACGATGGCCGGGTTGCCGTCCCGCCCGGACTGCGCCATCACCCAGGCCAGTGCCAGCTGGGTGGCGGTGACGCCCTTCTCCGCCGCGATCTCGCGGACCCGGTCGACCAGCCGCAGGTTCTGCTCGAACGCCTCGCCCTGGAAGCGGGGGTTGTGCCGGCGGAAGTCGTCGGGGGCGAGGTCGTCGAGACTGCGGATCTGCCCGGAGAGGAACCCGCGGCCGATCGGTGAGTAGGCGACGAAGCCGATGCCGAGCTCGGCGCAGGTGGACAGCACGCCGTTGTCCTCGGGGTCGCGGGTCCACAGCGAGTACTCGGTCTGCAGCGCGGTGACCGGCTGGACGGCGTTCGCCCGGCGGATGGTGTCCGGCGCGGCCTCGGAGATGCCCGCGTGCCGGACCTTGCCGGCCTGGACCAGCTCGGCGATCGCCCCCCAGGTGTCCTCGATCGGCACGGTGGGATCGACCCGGTGCTGGTAGTAGAGGTCGATCTCGTCCACCCCGAGGCGCTGCAGCGAGGCGTCGCAGGCGGCGTGCACGTACTCCGGCCGGCCGTTGATGCCGCGGAAGGAGCCGTCCTCGCCCCGCTCGTTGCCGAACTTGGTGGCCAGCACCACCTCGGCCCGCCGGCCGGCGATCGCCCGGCCCACCAGCCGTTCGTTGGTGAACGGCCCGTACATGTCTGCGGTGTCCAGGAACGTGACCCCCAGGTCGAGCGCCCGCTGGATGGTCCGCTCGGCCTCCGCCTGGTCGCCGGTGCCGTAGAACTCGCTCATCCCCATACAGCCCAGGCCCTGGGCGGGGACGGTCAGGTCACGGAGCTGTCGGATCTGCATGCGCCGGTGGTGCCCGTCGGGCGGGGTGCGCAACCGGCCTCCCGCTCAGCGGGAACTCCGGCCGATGCGGTCACGAAACGGTCACGGTGATGTGACAGGAGACCGCCTCGTGGGGTTGGTTAGGCTCCACTTACTGAGGCGAGCCTCGCCTACCTGCACTTCCCCGACCCTGGAGTCCTGCATGCGCGCAACGCCCCGGCCCCTGGCCGGCGCCGCCCTGTCCCTCTCGGCGCTCCTCGCCCTGACCGCCTGCGGCGGTGGCGAGCAGGAGGCCGACGCGGCGGGTGCCTCGTCCGGCAGCGCCCCCGCCGAGGTCACCGTCTCCCACGCGCAGGGCGAGACCGAGGTCCCGGTCGACCCCGAGACCGTCATCGTCTTCGACCTCGGCGTGCTCTCGACGCTGGACGCCCTCGACGTGCAGGTGGACGGCGTCCCCGACGCCAGCTACCCGGAGGCGCTGGCGGAGTACGGCGGCGACGAGTACGCCAAGGTCGGCTCGCTGTTCGAGCCCGACTACGAGGCGGTCAACGCCCTCGAGCCCGACCTGATCATCGTCGGCGGGCGCTCGGCGGCGGTCTACCCCCAGCTGGCCGAGATCGCCCCGACCATCGACCTGACCGTCGACAACACCGACTTCCTAGCCTCCTTCACCGAGCGGACCACCGCGCTGGCCGAGGTGTTCGGCGCGGAGGACGACGTCACCGAGCGGCTCGACGCCTTGGACGAGCGGATCGCCGAGGTCTCCGAGGCCGCCCAGGGCGCCGGTGAGGGCCTGATCGTGCTGACCACCGGCGGTGAGGTGAGCGCCTACGGGCCGAACTCCCGGTTCGGCGGCCTGATCCACGACACCCTCGGGGTCACCCCGGCCGACGAGAACCTCAGCGACGCCACCCACGGCGACGCGATCTCCTTCGAGTACATCGCCGAGACGAACCCCGACCTGCTCTACGTCATCGACCGGGACGCCACCATCGGCGAGTCCGGTGCCGCGGCCCAGCAGGTGCTGGACAACGAGCTGGTCCGGAGCACCACCGCCTGGTCCGAGGACGCGGTGACCTACCTCGACGGCGCCGACTGGTACCTGGCCCCCAACGGCCTGCCGAACGTCGAGCGGATGGTCGAGGAGATCGCCGAGAGCGTCGGCGCCTGACCTCCCGCATGGCCGACACGCTGAAGACCCGCGACGCCGCGGCTCCCGCCTCCCGGGAGCCGCGGCGTCCCGGCGTGCGCCGCTGGCACCTGCTGGCCGGGCTTCTCCTGGTCGTCGGTGGCGCCTTCGCGTCGCTGTTCATCGGGGTCACCGACCTCACGCCGCTGGACCTGCTGCACCCCGACGAGGCCCAGGCCCGGGTCTTCCTCGCCTCCCGGGTGCCCCGGCTCCTGGCGATCCTGCTGTCCGGCTCGGCCATGGCGGTGGCCGGGCTGGTGATGATGACGCTGACCCGCAACCGGTTCGTCTCCCCGCACACCGCCGGGACGACGGAGTGGGCGGGTCTGGGCATCGTCGTCGCCACGCTGTTGTTCGGCAGCAGCTCGCTGCCGGCCAAGATGGGCATCGCCGTCGCGTTCGCGGTGGTCGGCACCTGGGTGTTCCTGCACCTGCTGCGGCGGATGGTCTTCACCGACATGATCGTCGTGCCGCTGGTCGGGATCATGCTCGGCGGCGTGGTCATCGCGGTGGCGATGTTCCTGGCCTACCGCTACGACCTGCTGCAGACCATGGACGCCTGGACCAACGGCGACTTCTCCGGCGTCGTCTCCGGCCGGTACGAGCTGCTGTGGGCGGTCGCCGCCGCCACCGTCGTGGCCTACCTCTTCGCCGACCGCTTCGCCGTCGCCGGGATGGGTGAGAGCTTCGCCATCAACCTGGGCATCCCCTACGACCGGGTGGTGCGGACCGGGCTGGTCATCGTCTCGGTGGTCACCGCGATCGTGGTGGTCACCGTCGGGTCGATCCCGTTCCTCGGCCTCGTCGTCCCCAACCTGGTGACCATGCTGCTGGGTGACCACCTGCGCCGGGCGCTGCCTGTCACCGCCCTCGCGGGCGCGGCGTTCGTGCTCGTCTGCGACGTGATCGGACGGACCGTCCGGTACCCGTACGAGATCCCGGTCGGCAGCGTCGTCGGCGTCGTGGGCGGGCTGCTGTTCATCGCGCTGCTGCTGCGCGCCCGGACCCGGGGCGCCTGATGGCCACCGTCTCCCGCACCGCTGCCCCCACCTCGGCCGCAGCCACCGAGGCGCAGCGCGCCGCCCGTCGCCGGCGGGTGTTGCTGCTGCTCGGGGTGGTGGCCCTGGTCTGCGCGGGCCTGTTCCTCACCGTCGGCGTCACCGGCTCGTGGGAGTTCTCACTGCGCCTGCGCAGCAGGCGCCTCGCCGCGATGGTCGTCGTCGGGATCGCCGTCGCCGTCGCGACCGTGCTGTTCCAGACGGTGACGAACAACCGGATCCTGACCCCGTCGATCATGGGGTTCGACTCGCTGTTCGTGCTCATCCAGACCGTCGGCGTCTTCTGGTTCGGCGCCGGCACCCTGGCCGGGACCGACGTGCGGCTGCGCTTCCTCGTCGACCTGGTGGCGCTCGTCGCCTTCGGTGCGCTGCTCTACCGGATGCTGTTCGGCCGGACCCAGCGGGACGTCTACGTGCTGGTCTTGGTCGGCGTCGTGCTCGGCACGCTGTTCACCAGCCTGACCCTGCTGGTGTCCCGACTGATCGACCCGAACGAGTTCCTCACCCTGCAGGACCTGCTGTTCGCCAGCTTCAACGGGGTCGACCCCCAGCTGCTCACGCTGGCCGCGGTCATCGTGGCGGCGGTGCTGGTCGGGGTGGTCCGGCTGGTGCCCCGGCTGGACGTCGTCGCCCTGGGCCGGGACACCGCCGTCGGCCTCGGCGTCGACCACCGCCGGGTGGTCGCCGTGTCGCTGCTGGCGATGACCGTGCTGGTGGGCGTCTCCACGGCGCTGGTCGGGCCGATCACCTTCCTCGGGCTGCTGGTGGCCAACCTCGCGCGCCAGCTGCTGGGCACCCACCGGCACGCCTGGGCCCTCCCCGGCGCCAGCTTGCTCGCGGTGATCGCGCTGGTCGGCGGCCAGCTGGTGCTGGAGCAGGCGTTCGGCTTCAACTCCAGCCTGTCCATCGTCATCAACTTCGTGGGCGGCATCGTCTTCATCGCCCTGCTCACCCGGGAGCCACGCTTGTGAGAGGGCCAACGAGAGGGGGCGACCAGTGATCCGCATCGAGGGGGTCAGCAAGTCCTACGGCGACGTCCGGGTGGTCGACGACGTCAGCCTGGAGATCCCGGCCGGCGGGATCACCTCGCTGATCGGCGCCAACGGCGCCGGGAAGTCGACCCTGCTGTCGATCGTGTCCCGGCTGCTGCCCGCCGACGCGGGCCGGGTGACCGTCGACGGGATGGACGTCGCCAGGACGCCGGGGCAGGAGCTGGCCCGCAGGCTGGCGGTGCTGCGGCAGGAGAACCACATGTCGGTGCGGCTGACGGTGCGGGAGCTGGTCGGCTTCGGCCGGTTCCCGCACTGCGGTGGCCGGCTGACCGCGGAGGACCGGCGGCTGGTCGACGAGGCGATCGAGTGGTTCGACCTGGGCCCGTTCGCCGACCGGCACCTGGACCAGCTCTCGGGCGGGCAGCGGCAGCGGGCGTACGTGGCGATGGTGCTGTGCCAGGGCACCGACTACGTGCTGCTGGACGAGCCGTTGAACAACCTGGACATGAAGCACTCCGTCGGCATGATGCGGATGCTGCACCGGATGGCCTCCGAGCTGGGCAAGACCGTGGTCCTGGTGGTGCACGACATCAACTTCGCCTCCGCCTACTCCGACCGGATCGTCGCGATGCGCGACGGCCGGGTGGTCGCCGAGGGGCCGACGGCGGAGCTGATGGAGAGCGCGGTGCTGCGCAAGGTGTTCGACGTCGAGGTCGACGTGCACGAGATCGGCGGCCGCCAGGTCGGCGTCTTCTGGAACTGAGGCCGTCCCGGCGGAGTTCCGGCCGGACCGCTCGCCCGCACAGCGATCAGGACTGCCGAGCGATGAACTCGTGCATGCCGGGCACGGTGAAGGCGAGGAGGCCCCGCTCCGGGGCGTAGACCAGCCCCTTCTTGATCAGCTCCACCCGCGCCACCGATATGTCGGAGGTGCGGGCCTTCCCCATCTGCCGGGCGATGTCGGCCACGGGTGCCGGGTCGGCTGCGCCCAGCTCTGCGAGTGCACGCAGAACGTCCCGCTGGGCGGGCGTAGCCCGCTCCCAGCGGGAGCGGTAGAGCCCGTCGTCGACCTCGCGCCGGGCCTCCCGCAGCCCGACATCGACGTCCTCCCCGCTGATCGGACTGGTTCGGGCGTTGTCCCACACGTGCTTGCCGATCGACTGCAGGAAGTACGGGTAGCCGCCTGCGGTCGAGAGAGCCGCCGCCAGACCGTCGCGGTCCCAGTGGACTCCCCTCCCCTCGGCGGGCACCGTCAGTGCCTGCTCCGCCGACTGCTCGTCCAGGAGCCCGATGGGCCGATAGTCGTAGAGGCGTTCGGCGTAGCTCGTTGCATCAGCGAGTTGCGCCGGCAGTGACGGCAGTCCGGCTCCGACGAACGTGACCGGCGGTGGCACGTCCTGCTGTCCCAGGTGGTGGACGGCGGTGTTGATGGCCGTGAGGTCGTCCGTCGTCGCTTCCTGGAGCTCGTCGACGAGGACGAGCACGCCGATGCCCAGTTCCTGTGCTGTCTCGCCGAGCACCTCGAACAGTCCGGCTAGATCGTCGGCGAAGCGGCCGCTGTCGGCGTAGCCCGACAGCGGTTCGACGTCCACCCCGACTCCGACGGCACCCGCGGGATCGACCTTCAGGCTGAACGACTTGACCACTCCGAGCAGACGGCGCAGAGGCTTGTCGGGGTGGCGGCCGGTTGCGGTGCGCATTGCACGGACCAGCCCCTGGCTGAGTGCCACCGGCAACGACACGCTGGCGCCCGCCTCGACCTTTGCTGTGATCCACCCCCGCTCGTTCCCGCGGGCGAGCAGCTCGTTGAGCAGGACGGTCTTGCCCACTCCCCGGAGGCCGTTCAGGACCCAGCTGCGGTCGCCCTCGCCGTACTCCTCAGCGCGCCGCCTGATGACCTCGAACGCCTGCAGCGTCGACTCCCGACCGGCCAGCAGCGGTGGACGGCGACCCGTACCCGGTCGGTAGGGGTTGAGGACGGGATCCACGATCAGAAAGTATCATTACGTGTAAAGCAAAACCATACACGACTATACATTGCTTGACACTACAGAGGCTTTGGGCGCGTTCCACGTGGAACGCGGTCGTCATCCGGGTCCCCTACGGTGGGCGGGTGACCAGTGCACCGCGTCGACTGGCCGGCCACCGTGCGCGACGGGAGCCCCGCGCGCCACTCACCAGCCGCTCCTGGCAGCAACCCGACGCCCACGACCTCGCCGGCATGGAGACCGACGTGGTCCTGGACATGGGCTGGGGGCGGCTGGTCTTCGGTCAGACGTTCGCCGACCTCTCCGGCGTGCTGACCGCGCTGCGCGCGGAGGAGACCGGCCGCCGGGACATCTGCATCTACCCCCGCGACCCGCAGGTGCTCGTGGGCCTGGCCCCGGACGAGCTGTTCATCGACCCGTCCTACGTCTACCGGCTCCCGCTGCACCGGTACCGCCCCCGGGAGGAGGTCATCCGGGGCGTGTTCGTGCGCACCGTGACCTCGGCGGCGGAGATGGACCGGATCAACGACCTCTACGCCCGGGCCGGGATGGTGGTCGGCGACGCCGCCACGATGTGGCGCAACCACCGCACCCGCACGTTCACCTACCTGGTCGCCGAGGACCGCCGCACCGGCGCGGTGATCGGCACCGTCACCGGCGTCGACCACGTGCTCGGGTTCGACGACCCCGACGGCGGCACCAGCCTGTGGTGCCTGGCGGTCGACCCGCAGGACGCGCCGCCCGGCACCGGTGAGGCGCTGGTCCGGGTGCTGGCCGAGCGGTACATCGGCCGCGGCCGCGCGTACCTGGACCTGTCGGTCATGCACGACAACGCCGGGGCGATCGCGCTCTACCGCAAGCTCGGCTTCGACCGGGTCTCGGCGGTCTGCGTCAAGCGGAAGAACCCGATCAACACGCCGCTGTTCTCCGCTCCTCCGGCCGGCCTGGAGCAGCTGAACCCCTATGCCCGGATCATCGCCGACGAAGCGCTGCGCCGTGGCATCCGCGTGCAGGTCACCGACCCGGAGTGGGGCGAGATCCGGCTGTCCCTCGGGGGCCGCTCGGTGCTGGCCCGGGAGTCGCTGTCGGAGTTCACCAGCGCCGTGGCGATGAGCCGCTGCGACGACAAGCGGGTCACCCGGCGGATCGTCGAGCGGGCGGGCGTGCGGGTGCCGCGCGCGGTCGTCGTCGACGACGGCGAGGACCTGGCCGCCGCCCGCCGGCTCCTCGCCGAGTGCGGTGAGCTGGTGGTCAAGCCCGCCCGTGGCGAGCAGGGCAAGGGCATCACCGTCGGCGTGCGGGACGACGACGGGCTGGCCCGCGCCGTCGAGCTCGCCGGCCAGTTCTGCCCCGACGTGCTGATCGAGGAGCTGGTGGCCGGCGACGACCTGCGCGTCGTCGTCATCGACCACGAGGTGGTGGCCGCCGCGCTGCGCCGCCCTGCCGAGGTGGTCGGGGACGGGCGGCAGGGCGTCGCGGCCCTGGTCCGGGAGACCAGCCGGCGCCGGGAGCGGGCCACCGGCGGGGAGTCGAGCATCCCGCTGGACGACGCCACCGCCGAGGTGGTCGCCGACGCCGGCCACGGCATGGACGACGTGCTCCCTGCCGGGCAGCGGCTGCGGGTCCGGCGCACCGCGAACCTGCACACCGGCGGCACGATCGAGGACGTCACCGACCGGCTGCACCCCGAGATCGCCGCTGCCGCCGTCCGGGCGAGCCGCGCGATCGGCATCCCGGTGACCGGCATCGACTTCCTGGTGCCCGACGTCGCCGGCCCCGACGCGGTGTTCATCGAGGCCAACGAGCGCCCCGGGCTGGCGAACCACGAGCCGCAGCCGACCGCCGCCCGCTTCGTCGACCTGCTGTTCCCCGAGACCCGCCGGCGGTGACCGGGTACGTCGCCGCGGCGGTGGGCGGTGCCCTCGGGGCGCTGGCCCGCTGGGCCGTCGCCGAGGTGCTCCCCTCTCCCGCCGCCGGCTGGCCGTGGGCGACGCTGCTGGTCAACCTCATCGGGTGCCTGGCGCTCGGCGCGCTGCTCGGGGCGGTGTTCCCCCGGCACCCCGACCACCCGTGGCTACGTCCGTTCCTCGGTACCGGGGTGCTGGGCGGGTTCACCACCTTCTCCACCTTCGCCGTCGAGTCCGTGCGGCTGGCCGACGACGGTGCATGGGCGACGGCGGTCGGCTACGTGGCCGCCTCGGTGCTGGGCGGGGTGCTGGCGGCGGTCACCGGGGTCCGGCTGGCCCGGGCGCTCGCTCCCCCGCTCGCGGCCGGGGCCGCCCGGTGACGGCGCTGTGGGTGGTGCTCGGCGCGCTGGCCGGGGCGCCGCTGCGGCTGCTGGCCGAGCGGCTGGCCGTCGCCCGGCGCGGCCGGGGCAGCGTCGTCGGCACGCTCACGGTCAACGTCGTCGGCAGCGGGCTGCTCGGGGTGCTGCTGGGCCTGCGTGGGGTCTCCCCCGCCGTCCTGGCGCTGGTCGGCACCGGGTTCTGCGGCACGCTGACCACCTTCTCCACCTACGGGAACGACGTCGTCCGGCTGGTCGAGGAGCGGGCCGTGCCGCGTGCGCTGGCGTACCTGACCGGCTCGCTGGCGCTCGGACTGGGCGCCGCCGCGACCGGGTTCCTGCTGGTCCGGTGAGCCTCCGGGCGAGCGCCCGAGGGCATCCGTCGCCTAGGGTCGGTCCAGGATGAGTGGATCAACGGAGCGCGGAGGACGTCAGTGAGCGCCGACAGCCCGGTGGTCGTGGTCGCCAACCGGCTCCCGGTCGACCAGGTCACCGACCCCGACGGCACGACCCGCTACCAGCGCAGCCCCGGCGGGCTGGTCACCGCCCTGGAGCCGTTCGTGGCCGGCCGGGGCGGCGCCTGGGTCGGCTGGTCCGGAGCCGCGGGTGACGCGCCCGAGCCCTTCGAGTCCGGGGGCATGCACCTGGTGCCGGTGCCGCTGTCGGAGGACGAGGTCGACCGCTACTACGAGGGGTTCTCCAACGCCTCGCTGTGGCCGCTCTACCACGACGTCGTGGAGAAGCCGGAGTACCACCGCACGTGGTGGGACGCGTACGTGCAGGTCAACAAGCGGTTCGCCGACCGCGCCGCCGAGGTGGCCGCCGAGGGCGCGATCGTCTGGGTGCACGACTACCAGCTGCAGCTGGTGCCGGCGATGCTGCGCCAGCAGCGTCCCGACCTGACCATCGGCTTCTTCCTGCACATCCCCTTCCCGCCCTACGAGCTGTTCACCCAGCTCCCCTGGCGCTCGGCGATCATCGAGGGCCTGCTCGGCGCCGACCTGATCGGCTTCCAACAGCCGGCCGCGGCGAACAACTTCGTCAACCTGGCCCGGCGGCTGCACGACCTGCAGTCCAAGGGCAACACGGTGAGCTACGAGGGCCGCACGGTGGTGGCCAAGTCGTTCCCGATCTCCATCGACGTCGCCGCGTTCGACCAGCTCGCCCGCTCGCCGGAGGTCCTGGCCCGGGCCGCGGAGATCCGCGCGGAGCTGGGCGACCCGGACAAGATCGTCCTCGGGGTCGACCGCCTCGACTACACCAAGGGCATCGGCGTGCGCCTGGAGGCGTTCGAGGAGCTCCTGGAGGACGGCGCCATCGAGGCGCCCTCCACGGTGTTCGTGCAGGTGGCCACGCCCAGCCGCGAGCGGGTCGAGCACTACGTGACCATGCGGGAGACGATCGAGCAGCAGGTCGGCCACATCAACGGCCTGTACGGCTCGATCGCCGGGCCGGCGGTGCAGTACTTCAACCAGTCGATGCCCCGCGAGGAGCTCGCCGCGATGTACCGCGCGGCCGACGTCATGCTGGTCACCCCCTACCGCGACGGGATGAACCTGGTGGCCAAGGAGTACGTCGCGGCCCGTGGTGACCTGCGCGGGGTGCTGGTGCTCAGCGAGTTCGCCGGCGCCGCAGCGGAGCTCAAGCAGGCGCTGCTGGTGAACCCGCACGACATCGCCGGGGTGAAGAACCAGCTGCTGCGGGCGCTGCGGATGGAGCCGGCCGAGGCCACCAAGCGGATGCGGGCCATGCGCCGGCACGTCACCAAGCACGACCTCGACCACTGGGCCAACTCGTTCTTCGCGTCCCTGCAGGCGCAGGCGTGACCGGGCTGGACCCGGCGCTCGGCACCGCGCTCGACGGGCTGGCCGCCCGGCGCCCGCTGCTGGTGGCCAGCGACTACGACGGCGTCCTGGCCGGGCTGCGAGACGACCCCGCCACCGCCGTCCCCGAGCCCGGGGTCGCCGAGCTGCTGGCCCGGCTGGCCGCCGTCGACGGGGTGACCGTGGCCCTGGTCAGTGGCCGCGGCGTCGAGGACCTGCAGCGCACCAGCGGGCTCAGCGGGCCCTTCCGCTGGATCGGCAGCCACGGCGCGGAGTTCGACGGGCCGCTCGCCGGGGAGCTGCGCGCCGTCCGGGACGAGCTGGTCGCCACGCTGGCGCCACTGGTGGACGCCGTCCCCGGCGCCCGGCTGGAGGTGAAGCCGGCCGCCGTCGCGGTGCACGTGCGCACCGTGGCCGAGCCGGCCGCGCGGCCGGCGCTGCTGGAGCGGGCCGCGGCCGCCGCCGGCCCGCACCACACCCCCAAGCCCGGCAAGGACGTGCTGGAGATCGCCGTCACCGACGCCGACAAGGGCACCGCGCTGCTGCGGCTGCGCGACGAGCTGGGCGCCGACGGCGCGCTGTACCTCGGGGACGACGTCACCGACGAGGACGGCTTCCGCGCGCTGGGCGCCGACGGGGTGACCGTGAAGGTGGGCGACGGGGAGACCGCGGCCGCTCACCGGGTGCCCGACCTGGCCGGCGCCCGCGCCGTGCTGGCCCGGCTCGCCGACGCGCTCGGCGGCTGACCCACCCCTCCCCACCCCCTGGGCCCGCGGTCCGCCGCGGTCACGCTGCGCTGCGCCCCTGCCGATGGCTGAGAGCACGCCGGGCTACGCCGGCGCCCGGCTTCACCCGTTCGGTGGCGTCCGGAGCAGAAAATCGTGCACAACGCCTGGTTCCCCTCAAGGAGATCGGCTGGGTGCCGATGAAACCGACGCTGCGCGGGGAAGGCCCGCCGCGGCACCTGAGGGAAGAGGCGGGCGTGGACGGTCTGGACGACATCGTCGAGGAGTTCCTCGTGGAGAGCCACGAGAACCTCGACCAGCTGGACCAGGACCTGGTGGCCCTGGAGCAGGACCCCCGTTCCCGTGAGCGCCTGTCGAGCATCTTCCGCACGATCCACACGATCAAGGGCACCAGCGGCTTCCTGGCCTTCAACCGGCTGGAGGAGGTCGCGCACGTCGGGGAGAACATGCTCTCCCGGCTGCGGGACGGCGCCCTGGACCTGACCCCGGTGCGCACGGACGCGCTGCTCCAGATGGTCGACTCCATCCGCGCGCTGCTGGCGGCCATCGAGGCGTCCGGCGGCGAGGGCACGGTCGACGTCACCGGCACGGTGGCCCTGATCAGCGCCGCCCTCGACGACTCCCCCGCTCCCGCAGTCGAGGAGTCCCCCGTCGTCGAGGACTCCCCCGCCGTCGAGGACGCTCCCGCGCCCGTCGAGCCGGCCCCCGTCGCGGCCGCGCCCGCACCGGCGAAGAAGGCGGTCCGGAAGGCCCCGGCCAAGGCCGCCGCGAAGACCCCGGCGAAGGCCCCGGCCAAGGCCGCCGCGAAGACCCCGGCGAAGAAGGCCCCGGCCCGCAAGGCGCCGGCCAAGGCCGCCGCCGCACCCCCCGTCGTCCCGGCGCCCGCCCCGGCGCCGGAGGCCGAGTCCATCCGCATCCCGGCACCGGGGGTCATCGAACTCCCGGCCGTGGCCGAGGTCCCCCTGGAGGTCCCCGTGGACGTTCCCCCCGCACCGGCGGCACCCGCCGGTGACCTGGCTCCGGAGCCGGGCACGCCGGAGGCCCAGAGCGGCCGGCGCGCCGTCGCCGACAGCACCATCCGCGTCGACGTCGACCTGCTGGACAACCTGATGCTGCTCGTCGGTGAGCTGGTGCTCACCCGCAACCAGATCGTCCAGTACGTCGGCCGGCAGAACGACCAGGACCTGGTCCGCGCCTCGCAGCGGCTGAACCTCATCGCCAGCGAGCTGCAGGAGAGCGCGATGAAGACTCGCATGCAGCCGATCGACCACATCTGGAGCAAGCTCCCCCGGGTCGTGCGCGACCTGGGCCTGCAGTGCGGCAAGTCGGTGCGCCTGGAGATGGAGGGCCGTGACACCGAGCTGGACAAGACCCTGCTCGAGGCGGTCAAGGACCCGCTGACCCACCTGGTCCGCAACTCCGTCGACCACGGCATCGAGGACGCCGCCGGCCGCATCGCCGCCGGGAAGCCCGCCGAGGGTGTGCTGACGCTGCGCTCGCGGCACGAGAGCGGCCAGGTCGTGGTCGAGGTCGCCGACGACGGCGCGGGCATCGACCCGGCCAAGATCGGCGCCAAGGCCGTGCAGAAGGGGCTGATCACCGCCGACGCGCTGACCCGGATGGGCCCGCCGGACCTGCTGCAGCTGATCTTCCTGCCCGGCTTCTCCACCGCCGCGTCGGTCACCAACGTCTCCGGTCGCGGCGTCGGCATGGACGTGGTCAAGACCAACATCGAGGGCATCGGCGGCACCATCGAGGTCGAGTCGGTGCCCGGCCGCGGCACCTGCATGCGGCTGCGCATCCCGCTGACCCTCGCGATCGTCCCGGCGCTGACCATCGAGTGCGCCGGCGACCGGTACGCGATCCCGCAGATCAGCCTGCAGGAGCTCGTGGCGCTGGACGCCGAGAAGGCCGCTGCCGCGGTCGAGGACGTCGGTGGCGCCTCGGTCTACCGGCTCCGCGGCGAGCTCCTCCCCCTGGTCCATCTGGCCGACGTGCTCGGCCTGCCCTCCGACCGGCACGACGGCCACGTCGTCATCGCGGTGCTCAGCTCCGAGGGACGCCGGTTCGGCCTGGTGGTCGACCGGGTCATCAACACCGAGGAGATCGTGGTCAAGGCCGTCAGCGGCCAGCTCAAGCAGATCGGCCTCTACTCCGGGGCCACGGTCCTGGGTGACGGCGCCGTCGCGCTGATCCTCGACGTGCAGGCGCTGGCCCGCCGCGCCCTGCGCACCGAGACCACCGAGCGGCAGGAGCACCGCAACGCGCTCGCCGCCGCCACCGCCTCGACCGCCGAGCGGACCCGGATGCTGCTGGCCGCGATCGGTGGGGGCCGCCGGGTGGCCATCCCGCTGGACACCGTCACCCGCCTCGAGCAGGTGCGCAGCGAGACCGTGGAGCGGGTCGGTTCCCGCGAGGTCGTGCAGTACCGCGGCGCGATCCTGCCGATCGTCCGGCTCGACCGGCACCTGGGCGCCTACGGGGAGACCGACCGCGAGGTGCTGGAGGTCATCGTCTACGCCGACCACGGCCGCAGCGTCGCGATCGTCGTCGAGGAGATCCTCGACATCGTCGACGGCGAGGCCGCCGTGCAGAGCGACATCGACGACCTCGGCCTGCTGGGGTCCGCGGTCATCGGCGACCGGGTCACCGAGCTGCTCGACGTCCGGGCCGCGATCCTCGCCGCCGACCCGGCCTTCTACACGACGACCGTCCCGGCCGCCGACCTGGCGGGGGCCGGCTTCGACTCCCCCGCCTTCGGTTTCGACGGCGACTCCCCGGCCCACTCCCCCAACCACCTGACGGAGGTCTGACATGAGCAGTGCGACCGCGACGATGCCGGCCAGTGCGCAGCTGGCCACCTTCTGGCTCGACGGCGACCTCTTCGGCGTGGAGGTGGAGCACGTGCAGGAGGTGCTCCGCAGCCAGGGGATCACCCGGGTCCCGCTGGCGCCGCCGGCCGTCGCCGGCCTGATCAACCTCCGCGGCCAGGTGGTCACCGCCATCGAGCTGCGCGAGCGCCTCGGCCGCAAGGCCCGCCCGGAGGGGCAGGAGGCGGTCGTCATCGTCGTCCGGCTGCGCGGGGAGGCGGTCAGCCTGCTGGTCGACAGCATCGCCGATGTCGTGGACGTCAACGTCCGGGACTTCGAGGCCCCGCCGGACACCCTCGACGGCGCCGCCCGCGACCTGATCCGGGGCGCCTACAAGCTCGACGGCCAGCTGCTGCTGGCCCTCGACGTCAACCGCGCGGTCGGCGCCTGACCCAGCAGCCCCAGCACGATCACGACGGCCGTCGCGCCTCCTCCTGGAGGCCGGCGGCCGTCGCATGTCGGTGACCGGCCCCGGTCGACTCGTCGATCCCCGAGAATGGTCGTCCGGTCATTTCCCCGGAGTGCGCGACAAAGGCCCCGGTGTCCGGGAGAATGGTCTCGTGCCGGTCGGGCCCGACCGGCACCTCCGGAGAAGACCGAACAACCCGGTTCCGGTCGACGGTCACTCGACAGGGACACCGCACCACCTCCGCGGCCACCGCCCCGCCCCCTTCCCCGGGCGAGGTGGTGGCCGCGGTGGCGTTTCGGGGGTGTGGTGCGAGAAAGTCGACATGGGCATTCCCGGGAATGGTCACCAGCATTTCGGCATCCGGTTGTGCGACACGCTTCGAGAACGGGTACAGCGCGTTTCCGTATCCCGCAGCATGGTCTCCGTTAGCTCTTCCCCCGCTGTCCTGGAGAACGCCATGCCCGCACCTGCCACCCCGGCCCACACCCGCTCCTGGTGGGGCGACCGCAGCGTCAAGACCAAGGTGCTGGCCACCGCCGGCATCGCCGGCGTCGTGGCCGCCGGCATCGGCATCACGGGGCTGCAGGCGCTCGGCACCTCCGCCGATGCCGCCGACGCCCTCTACGAGGACAACCTGCGCGGGGTCGCGGCGGTCTCGGAGATGGAAGCCCGGATCGGGGACATGCGGGTCAACCTGCGGGACACCATCCTCGGCACCGACCCGCAGGCGGCAGTCGCGCGCATCGACGAGCTGGCCGAGCAGTTCGCCGCGGTCGCCGAGGACTACCAGGCCGGCACCGAGGACCCGCAGAAGCTGGAGCTGCTCGACGCGGTCAAGACCGACTTCACCCAGTACGTCGACTACCAGAAGACCGCGCTCGTGCCGCTCTCCCAGACCGGTGACTTCACGACCTGGATCGCGCAGAACGCCGCCAACGGGACGCCCCTCGTCACCTCCGCGATCGAGGCCATCGGTGAGCTCGTGGTCATGGAGTCCGCCGAGGCCGAGCAGGCCGCGGCCGACAACCGGGAGTCCTACGAGCAGCAGCGCACCGTCGCGCTCCTGCTCATCGTGGTCGGTGTGGCGGTCGCGCTGGGGCTGGGCTGGTTCGTCGCCGGGTCGATCGCCCGGTCGGCCAACCGGGTCAAGGACGTCGCCGAGGCGCTGGCCGCCGGCGACCTGACCGGCAGCACCGGGCTCACCAGCCACGACGAGCTCGGCCGGATGGGAACCGCGCTGGACGCCGCGGTGGTCGAGCTCCGCACGGTGATGGCCACGGTGGTGTCCTCGGCGGATGCGGTGGCGGCGTCGTCGGAGGAGCTGAGCGCGTCGTCGGCGCAGATCTCGGCGTCGGCGGAGGAGACCTCGGCGCAGTCCAACGTGGTGTCCTCGGCGGCGGAGGAGGTGTCGCGGAACGTGGGCACGGTGGCGGCGGGTGCGGAGCAGATGGGTGCGTCGATCCGGGAGATCTCCCAGAACGCGAACGAGGCGGCCCGGGTCGCCGCCCAGGCGGTGTCCGAGGCCGAGGCCACCACGGCCACGGTGACCAAGCTGGGGGACAGCTCCAGGGAGATCGGCGAGGTGGTCAAGGCCATCACCAGCATCGCGGAGCAGACCAACCTGCTTGCGCTCAACGCCACGATCGAGGCCGCTCGGGCCGGGGACGCCGGCAAGGGCTTCGCGGTGGTGGCCAACGAGGTGAAGGAGCTGGCGCAGGAGACCGCGCGGGCAACCGAGGACATCGCGCGCCGGGTCGAGGCGATCCAGGGCGACACGTCGGGTGCGGTGGCGGCGATCGGGCGGATCAGTGAGGTGATCGGCAGCATCAACGACTTCCAGCTGACGATCGCCAGCGCGGTGGAGGAGCAGACCGCCACCACGAACGAGATGTCCCGGTCGGTGCAGGAGGCCGCAGGCGGCTCGACGGAGATCGCCGCGAACATCACCGGGGTCTCGAGTGCGGCCTCGTCGACCACGCAGGCGCTGGGCCAGACCCGGCAGGCCGTCGACGAGCTGTCCCGGATGGCCAGCGACCTGCGGGGGAGCGTCGCCCGCTTCACCTTCTGACCCACCGCCTCGGTCCGGCCGCCCCGTCCACCCGGACGGGGCGGCCTTCCGTCGTTCCGGAGGCAGCACGGCGAGGGGCAGCGGCCATTCCCGGAAATCGACATGTTGCCGATCGGAAGGAGCCACCCGCATTCCGGTCGCCGATTCTGTGCGACACGCAGGACGACGGTCGTCACGCCGTTCACACCTGCAGCACCATTTCCTCGTGAACGCGATGCGCGCCGTGCGAACCGATCGCCTGAGTCGCGAGTGAGCGAATGCGTCACGGGCGGCGCGCAGCGCACCGGGACGCAAGTCCAGCACCGCACCAACGGACGCCCAGCGCGTTCCAGTCTCCAGGAGCACCACATGCGAACCGCCTCTTCCCGATCGCGTCGACTGAGCTGGCTCTTCGACCGGCCGATCGCCGTCAAGATCGGGGTCGTCGTCGCCCTGATGGGGCTCGTGGCGGCCCTCATCGCCACGCTGGCGGTCCGCGGGGTGCACGACCTCCGGGACGGCGAGCAGCGGCTGTACGAGGAGATCGTCCGGCCGATGGACACCCTGGGTGCGATCCAGCGCAGCTTCCAGGGCGACCGGGTGCGGATCGTCTCCTACAACGTCGCGGACGCCGAGACGCGCGCGGCCCTGCGCGATTCCCTCGCCGAGCGCCGGGGGGAGCTGCAGGAGCTCATCGACGAGTACGACGGTCACCAGGCCGACGACGCGGCCTGGTCGGAGTTCACGTCCGCCGTCACCGAGTACTACGCCGAGGCCGACCGGCAGTTGGCCGCCATCGACGCCGGGGCGGCGCAGTTCTACGGGTTCAACGAGGAGAAGCCGCTGGCCAGTGCGGTCATGAACCCGTACGCGGCCGAGAGTGACGCGGAGGCGGCCGCCGCCGCCCAGGAGGCAGCGGCGGGGGAGGAGCGCGCCGCGGAGGTCGCCGTGCAGGTGCTCCTCACGGCGACGGTCGGCATCGCCCTCGCCGCCGGCCTGGCGCTGCTCGTCGTCCGACAGCTGAAGCGGACCGTCGTCTCGGTCCAGCGGTCGGTCGAGGCGCTGGCCACAGGTGACCTGACCGTCACCCCGGAGGCCGGGTCCTGCGACGAGATCGGCCGGATGGCGACCTCGCTGGCCGCGGCGCAGGACAGCCTGCGGTCGGTGCTGTCCTCGGTGTCGGTGTCGGCGGATGCGGTGGCGGCGTCGTCGGAGGAGCTGTCGGCGTCGTCGGCGCAGATCTCGGCGTCGGCGGAGGAGACCTCGGCGCAGTCCGGGGTGGTGTCCTCGGCGGCGGAGGAGGTCTCCCGGAACGTGGGCACGGTGGCCGCGGGGGCGGAGCAGATGGGTGCCTCGATCCGGGAGATCTCCCAGAACGCGAACGAGGCGGCGCGGGTGGCTGCCCAGGCGGTGAGCGAGGCGCAGTCGACGACGGAGACGATTACCAAGCTGGGCACGTCGTCCCAGGAGATCGGCGCCGTGGTCAAGACCATCACCAGCATCGCGGAGCAGACGAACCTGCTGGCGCTCAACGCCACCATCGAGGCCGCGCGGGCCGGCGAGGCGGGCAAGGGCTTCGCCGTGGTGGCCAACGAGGTCAAGGAGCTGGCCCAGGAGACCGCGCGGGCAACCGAGGACATCGCCCGCCGGGTGCAGGCGATCCAGGGTGACACCGGAGGAGCGGTGGCCGCGATCGGGCGGATCAGCGAGATCATCGGGTCGATCAACGACTTCCAGCTGACCATCGCGTCGGCCGTGGAGGAGCAGACCGCCACCACGAACGAGATGTCCCGGTCGGTGCAGGAGGCCGCCGGCGGGTCGACCGAGATCGCCGCGAACATCACCGGGGTCTCCTCGGCGGCGTCGTCGACCACACAGGCGCTGGGCCAGACCCGGCAGGCCGTCGACGAGCTGTCCCGGATGGCCAGCGACCTGCGGGGGAGCGTCGCCCGCTTCACCTTCTGATCCACCGCGCCGCAACGGCCGTCCCGTCCACCCGGACGGGGCGGCCGTTCGCCGTTCCGCCACGGGCGCGGCCAGCGGGTCCCGTCGCCGGAGAGGTTCATGGGGAAATGCGCCGTGAGGTCGACACATCGATCGCACGGAATGGTCGGCGCAGGAATTGTGCAACATCTGCGATGTGGGTCGAGTCATGGGCCGAATGGCGTGGCGGAGCCGTGAGGATGGTCCGTGCTCAACTCGACGGCGACCAGACGGGAAGTCCTGCGATGACGACGGAGAAGACGGTGGGCGGGGGCTTCCGGCGGTGGCTGGGAAACCGCGGGATCCGGACCCGGATCGGGGCGTTGAGCGCATTCCTGCTCCTCGGCCTGATCGCCGCGGCGGCCACGGGCATCTCCGGCGCCGCGCGGGTCAGCGACCTGAACGCCCGGGCCACCGAGGCCGCAGGGGTGCAGCGGGCGGTCGAGGATGCCCGCTACGACCTCCTGTGGGCAGCGAACTGGCAGAACATCACCGCCTGGCGGGCGCGCGTCGACGGCGGGGCGGCGGCTGCCGACCCGAACGGTGACAACGTGCCGAACTACCGGGACGGCGCTGCCGGCTTCGAGCAGTTGTTCGCGATCGACCGCGACCTGCTGGACGCCGAGGCGAGGGCCAGCCTGGAGGCGATCGAGACCAACTGGGCAGCGATGAGCGCGTTCAACGACGAGATCTTCGAGCTGTGGGCCCAGGGGCGGCTGGACGAGGGCGATGCGGTGTCCACCGGGGACAAGTGGGACGTCTTCTACGTGCTGGACCAGGCGATGACCGACCTCGTCGCCTCGGTCGATGCCCGGGTCGCGGACACCCGCGCCGAGGCGGCGGACGCCGAGTCGGCCACGGTGCGCGCCACCGTCCTGGTCGCCGGTGCCGCACTGCTCCTCGGCGGCGCGCTCGCCTTCGTCGTCTCCGGGGGGATCGTCCGCGGCGTCCGTGAGGTCCAGGGCGGCCTGGTGCGGCTGGCGGGGCGCGATCTCACCGTGCGGTTGCCGGTCCGAGGGCAGGACGAGCTGGGCCAGATGGCCGAGGCGCTCAACGACGCCGCCGCGACCATGGGGGCGACGATCACGGAGATCATCGTGTCGGCCGATGCGGTGGCGGCGTCGTCGGAGGAGCTGAGTGCCTCCTCGGCGCAGATCTCGGCGTCGGCGGAGGAGACCTCGGCGCAGTCCGGGGTGGTGTCCTCGGCGGCGGAGGAGGTCTCCCGGAACGTGGCGACGGTGGCGGCGGGTGCGGAGCAGATGGGTGCGTCGATCCGGGAGATCTCCCAGAACGCCAACGAGGCGGCGCGGGTGGCGGCCTCCGCGGTGACCGAGGCGCAGGCGACGACGGAGACGATCACCAAGCTCGGCACCTCGAGCCAGGAGATCGGTGCGGTGGTCAAGGCGATCACGAGCATCGCGGAGCAGACGAACCTGCTGGCGCTGAACGCCACGATCGAGGCCGCCCGGGCCGGCGACGCCGGCAAGGGGTTCGCGGTGGTGGCCAACGAGGTGAAGGAGCTGGCCCAGGAGACCGCCCGGGCGACCGAGGACATCGCCCGGCGGGTGGAGGCGATCCAGGGTGACACGTCCGGGGCCGTGGCGGCGATCGGGCGGATCAGCGAGGTCATCGGGTCGATCAACGACTTCCAGCTCACGATCGCCAGCGCGGTGGAGGAGCAGACCGCGACCACCAACGAGATGTCCCGGTCGGTGCAGGAGGCCGCGGGCGGGTCGACGGAGATCGCGGCGAACATCACCGGGGTGTCCTCGTCGGCGTCGTCGACCACGCAGGCGCTGGGGCAGACCCGGCAGGCGGTCGACGAGCTGTCCCGGATGGCCAGCGACCTGCGGGGGAGCGTCGCCCGCTTCACCTTCTGATCGGCGTACCGCGGCAGCTCCGTGAACACGGCCGCCCCGTCCATCCGGACGGGGCGGCCGTTCGCTGTCCCGGAGGCACCCCCATCGGGTGAGGCACGACCGGATCGTGCATCACTGAGTGCACTCGGGTCATTCCCCTCCGTGAGCGGACGCCGCACCGGCGTCCCGGCGTCCGTCGTGGAGGGCACCACCGTGAGCACCCCGTCCGTCCGGTCCCGTCTCCGGGACCTGTCCATCAGCACCAAGGTCCTCGCCGCCGTCGGAGCGGCGGTGCTGGTGGCCGTCTGTGTCGGCCTCCTGGGGGTGCGCAGCCTCGGGAACACCGCCGACGCCACCGAGGTCATGTACCGCGACGAGCTGGTCGGGACCGCCGAGGTGGAGGCCGTCCGTTCGCAGTTCTTCGCCGTCCGGCTGGCCGGCACGAACTACGCCGTCGCCACCGACCCGGCCGACCGCGCGGACTACCTCGCCGCCCGCGAGGCGGCCTACGCCGGCCTGGCCGAGGCCGCCGAGCGCTACCTGGACACGCACCCCTCCGCGGCGGGCCGGGAGCTGATCGAGCAGGTGCGGGACGGCATGGTCGAGTACGAGCGGGAGATGGTCGCCCTCGATGCGCTGGCCGACGCCGGTGACCTCGCCGCCTGGTCCGCGGCCCGCGAGGTCACCGTCGGCCCGCTGGCGACGCAGATCATCGGCTGGATCGACGAGCTGGCCGCCCAGCGTCAGGCGAACGCGGCCGCGAGCGCGGAGGCGGCCACCGCCGAGTACCGGGACACCCGGCTGGTGCTCGTCGTGGTCATCGTCGCCGGGGCGGTGCTGGCCCTCGGGGCCGGCGTCCTGGTGGCCCGATCGATCACCCGCGGGCTGCGCCGGGTGCAGGTCGTGGCCGAGGGGCTCGCGGCCGGTGACCTCACCCGCACCGCGCAGGTGGAGTCGCGGGACGAGGTCGGCCGCACGGCGGCCGCGCTGGACGGAGCCCTGGCCGAGCTGCGCTCGGTGATGGCGTCGGTCGTCTCCTCGGCGGATGCGGTGGCGGCGTCGTCGGAGGAGCTGTCGGCGTCGTCGGCGCAGATCTCGGCGTCGGCGGAGGAGACCTCGGCGCAGTCCGGGGTGGTGTCCTCCGCGGCGGAGGAGGTCTCCCGGAACGTGGCGACGGTGGCGGCGGGTGCGGAGCAGATGGGTGCGTCGATCCGGGAGATCTCCCAGAACGCGAACGAGGCGGCGCGGGTGGCGGCCTCCGCGGTGACCGAGGCGCAGTCGACGACGGAGACGGTGGAGAAGCTGGGCGTGAGCTCGCAGGAGATCGGTGCGGTGGTGAAGGTGATCACGAGCATCGCGGAGCAGACGAACCTGCTGGCGCTCAACGCCACGATCGAGGCCGCGCGGGCCGGGGACGCCGGCAAGGGCTTCGCGGTGGTGGCCAACGAGGTGAAGGAGCTGGCGCAGGAGACCGCGCGGGCGACCGAGGACATCGCGCGGCGGGTGGAGGCGATCCAGGGCGACACGTCAGGGGCGGTGGCGGCGATCGGGCGCATCGGTGCGGTGATCGGCCGGATCAGCGACTTCCAGCTGACGATCGCCAGTGCGGTGGAGGAGCAGACCGCGACCACGAACGAGATGTCGCGGTCGGTGCAGGAGGCCGCGGGCGGCTCGACGGAGATCGCGGCGAACATCACCGGGGTCTCGAGTGCGGCCTCGTCGACCACGCAGGCGCTGGGCCAGACCCGGCAGGCGGTGGACGAGCTGTCCCGGATGGCGGCCGACCTGCGGGGGAGCGTGGCCCGCTTCACCTTCTGAGGCGCCGGCGGGCGGTGGCGGCCGTGTCGACACGAGGACCGCGACGGAAGGCGATCGGATCGTTTCCGGAACAGGTTCCGACACGTCGTCCGGAAGGGTCGTCCACCGCCCGCGGCGTCGCAGGATCTCGGGGCGCCGGCACTGCGCCAGAACCCGGATCCCAGGAGAGCTCTCATGATCATCCCCGATGTCCCCCCGGCACCGCGCTTCTCCAGCCACCCCTGGCTGAACTGGTGGGCCGACCGTGGGGTGAAGACCAAGGTGCTCGCCGCCGTCGGCGTGGCGGGCACCGCCGCCGCCGCGACCGGGCTCGTCGGGGCCCTGGCGCTGAACAGCGCCGCGGACACCGCGGACGCGTTGTACCGCGACCACATCACCAGCGTCGTCTCGATCGGCGCGATGATCGACGACGTCCAGACGCTGCGGGTGACCTCGCGCAACGCGGCGCTCGCGGCCGACCCCGCCGCGGCGCGGGCCCAGCTCGACGCGGTCCCCGAGGTGCTCGAGCGTTACGAGTCCCACGAGGCCACGTACGTCGCGGAGGGGATGGACGCGGAGACGCGGGCGCTGCTGGACGAGGCCGATGCGCAGCTGGCGGAGTGGCAGGGCTTCCTCGACCAGACGCTCGCCCCGCTGGCGCTGGCCGGTGACGACGCCGGGTGGGCGAGAGCGAACGACGCGAACCTGTTCCTGGCGCAGGCCACCGACCTGCTGGTCGAGCTGCGGGACGCGGAGAACGTGGCGGCCGAGCAGGCCTCCGAGGCGGCGGTGGAGTCCGCCGCCCACGCGCGGACGACGATGTTCGCCCTGCTGGCGGGTGGGATCCTCGCCGCGGTGGCCGGCGGGCTCTTCGTCGCGGTCGGTCTGGGCCGCGGTGTCCGGTGTGTCCAGACGGTCGCCGAGGCGCTCGCCCGCGGCGACCTCACCCAGGCCAGCGCCTGGGGGACCAGGTGCGAGCTGGGGCAGATGAGCGCGGCGCTGGACGGCGCCGT
The DNA here is from genome assembly GCF_054050955.1 of Modestobacter sp. SYSU DS0290. Taxonomy (NCBI): domain Bacteria; kingdom Bacillati; phylum Actinomycetota; class Actinomycetes; order Geodermatophilales; family Geodermatophilaceae; genus Modestobacter; species Modestobacter sp. SYSU DS0290. The sequence continues at coordinate 117,223 of NZ_JBJHAI010000005.1, read as the reverse complement.
CGAGCACCTGCGGTCGGTCATGACGCAGGTCGCCGCTTCCGCGGGCACGGTGGCGGCGTCGTCGGAGGAGCTGTCGGCGTCGTCGGCGCAGATCTCGGCGTCGGCGGAGGAGACCTCGGCGCAGTCCGGGGTGGTGTCCTCCGCGGCGGAGGAGGTCTCCCGGAACGTGGCGACGGTGGCGGCGGGTGCGGAGCAGATGGGTGCGTCGATCCGGGAGATCTCCCAGAACGCGAACGAGGCGGCGCGGGTGGCGGCCTCCGCGGTGACCGAGGCGCAGTCGACGACGGAGACGGTGGAGAAGCTGGGCGTGAGCTCGCAGGAGATCGGTGCGGTGGTGAAGGTGATCACGAGCATCGCGGAGCAGACGAACCTGCTGGCGCTGAACGCCACGATCGAGGCCGCCCGGGCCGGCGAGGCGGGCAAGGGCTTCGCGGTGGTGGCGAACGAGGTGAAGGAGCTGGCGCAGGAGACCGCGCGGGCGACCGAGGACATCGCCCGGCGGGTGGAGGCGATCCAGGGCGACACGTCGGGTGCGGTGGCGGCGATCGGGCGGATCAGCGAGGTCATCGGGTCGATCAACGACTTCCAGCTCACGATCGCCAGTGCGGTGGAGGAGCAGACGGCGACCACGAACGAGATGTCGCGGTCGGTGCAGGAGGCCGCCGGCGGGTCGACGGAGATCGCGGCGAACATCACCGGGGTGTCCTCGTCGGCGTCGTCGACCACGCAGGCGCTGGGGCAGACCCGGCAGGCGGTCGACGAGCTGTCCCGGATGGCCAGCGACCTGCGGGGGAGCGTCGCCCGCTTCACCTTCTGAGCGAGGCCTCGCTCGCACCACGAGAGAGCCTGCGGCGGTCACCGGCACGGGCTGTCGACAAGGTGGCGCCGGGACCCGGTGACCCGACTATCTGCGGCGGAGCCCCGCGACACGGTGCCCAGGAAGGCGCGGGGGCAGCTGTGGGTCGCCACCCTCCCCCGTACGCCGGTCCGCCCGCCACGGGGGGATTGCGTGGCGACAGGGCGATGACGCCGGCTGCCGCACCTCCTCCCGACACCCTGGAGCCACCATGAACGCCACCGCCACGCCTCCCCGGAGGCTCGCGTGGTTCACCGACCGGCCCATCGGCGTCAAGATCGGTGCGGTCATCGCCCTGCTCGCCGTCGTCGTGCTCGCCACCAACCTCGTGGCGGTGACCCGAATGAACGACATGCGGGCCGGCCAGGAGGCGATCTACGCGGAGAACCTCAAGCCGCTCAACGCCCTCTCCGCCGTGCAGCGCGCCACCGCGGCGCACCGCGCGCGGGTGCTGGAGTACGCCTTCTCCGACCCGGCCCGCCAGCAGGAGCTGGTCGGTCAGATGGACGAGAAGCAGGCGGACGTGGACGCGGCGCTGGCCGAGTACGAGTCGCACATCGTCGACCAGGCCGCCATGGACAAGTACCTCGGCGCCCGCTCGGCGCTGCTCGACCTGCTGACGACGACCGCGTTCCCGCTGGGCGCCTCCGGCGACCTCGGCGGCTACGCCCTGCTGGTCCGGGAGACCATGCAGCCGTTCTTCGACGACATCGCCGACGGGCTGGAGGAGGAGGGCATCGCCCAGTCCGAGCAGGCCGCGGCGCGCAATGCGACCGCCGCCGACGAGGCGCGGTCCTCGATCACGTTGCTCTTGACGATCTCGACGGTGGCGATCGTCCTCGCCGCCGGGCTCGGCTTCCTCGTCATCCGGCGGATCACCGCGACCGTTCGCTCGGTCCAGTCGTCGGTGGAAGCGATGGCGGCCGGCGACCTCACCCGTACCCCGCAGGTCCGGGACCTCGACGAGATCGGCCGGATGGCGACCGCCCTGGTCGCTGCCCAGCAGAACCTGTGCTCGGTGCTCGCCTCGGTGGCGGGTTCGGCGGATGCGGTGGCGGCGTCGTCGGAGGAGCTGTCGGCGTCGTCGGCGCAGATCTCGGCGTCGGCGGAGGAGACCTCGGCGCAGTCCAACGTGGTGTCCTCGGCGGCGGAGGAGGTCTCCCGGAACGTGGGCACGGTGGCGGCGGGTGCGGAGCAGATGGGTGCCTCGATCCGGGAGATCAGCCAGAACGCGAACGAGGCGGCGCGGGTGGCGGCGCAGGCGGTGACCGAGGCGCAGGCGACGACGGAGACGATCACCAAGCTGGGCACGTCGTCGCAGGAGATCGGCGCGGTGGTCAAGACCATCACCAGCATCGCGGAGCAGACGAACCTGCTGGCGCTGAACGCCACGATCGAGGCGGCGCGGGCCGGGGAGGCGGGCAAGGGGTTCGCCGTGGTGGCCAACGAGGTCAAGGAGCTGGCCCAGGAGACCGCGCGGGCGACCGAGGACATCGCCCGCCGGGTGCAGGCGATCCAGGGTGACACCGGAGGAGCGGTGGCCGCGATCGGGCGGATCAGCGAGGTCATCGGGTCGATCAACGACTTCCAGCTCACGATCGCCAGCGCGGTGGAGGAGCAGACCGCGACCACCAACGAGATGTCCCGCTCGGTCCAGGAAGCGGCGGGCGGGTCGACCGAGATCGCCGCGAACATCACCGGGGTCTCCTCCGCCGCGTCGTCGACCACGCAGGCGCTGACCCAGACCCGGCAGGCCGTGGACGAGCTGTCCCGGATGGCCAGCGACCTGCGGGGGAGCGTCGCCCGCTTCACCTTCTGAGCGACGCGCTGAGAACGGAACGGCCGTCGTCCCCGGAGCCCGGGGACGACGGCCGTCGTCGTTCCCGGGAATGGTGAGAACGCACTGCGAAGTGCACGATCTGGTTTACCGCGATTCGGGGATCGAACCACCTTCCCATTTCGTGGGAGATGTCGACACATCTCTTGACCGTGCGCATTCCGCGTTCTTTTCGAAAAGGAAGTGGCACGCGGGCGTGTGCGGTGAGCGACACCCAACCACTGCCACATCATGGGCGACACAGGGAGTTCGCTCAGCAGTACCCAGGAAAGGCAGTGTCGCCATGCAGAGGCCGTCCACCGGAATTCGATTCCGGGACCTCGCCGTCACCACGAAGATCACGACGGCCGTGACCGTGGCGGTTCTCGTCGCCGTGGTGACCGGGCTGGTCGGGCTGAGCGCTCTGTCCACCTCGGCCGACCGCACCGCCGACATGCACCGGCAGAACGTGCTGGGCGGGCAGCTGGCCCAGGACATCCGCTTTCAGTTCCTCGGCAGCCGGTTCGCCTCGACCAACGCGACGTACTCGGCCGACGCGACCGCCAAGCAGCGGTACATCGCCCAGCGGGACGAGGCCCGGGCCGCCCTGGCCGAGGCCGGTGAGCGACTGCGCACCGAGACCTCGCCGACCCCGGAGGTGCGAGCAGCGCTGGAGGCCTCGCTCGCCGACATCGACCGGTACATCGAGCTCGGGGAGCAGCTCGACGCGCTGGGCGCCGCGGGCAAGGCGCAGTCCCCGGAGTTCATCGACCTGCGCACCAACCAGGTCGCGCCGCTGAGCGAGCAGATCGTCACGGAGCTGCAGGCCCTCGCGGACCTGCAGGCGTCGATCGCCGCCGACAGCGCGGACGCCGCCGCGGACGCGTACTCCTCGACCCGCACCTGGCTCGTCGTGCTGGTGGCCGTCGGCAGCGCGCTCGCGCTGGGCCTGGGGGTGTTCACCGCCCGGTCGATCAGCGGTGCGCTGGCCCGCGTCCGGCACTCCGCCGAGCGGCTCGCAGAAGGCGACCTGACCCAGGGGACCGGTGTCGTCCAGCGAGACGACGTCGGCCGGATGGCCGCCGCGCTGGACACCGCCCAGCAGAGCCTGCGGTCGGTGCTGGCCTCGGTGGCGGTGTCGGCGGACGCCGTCGCCTCCTCGTCGGAGGAGCTGTGCGCCTCCTCGGCACAGATCGCGGCGTCGTCGGAGGAGACCTCGGCCCAGTCCGGGGTGGTCTCCTCGGCGGCCGAGGAGGTCTCCCGCAACGTGGGCACGGTGGCCGCGGGGGCGGAGCAGATGGGTGCCTCGATCCGGGAGATCAGCCAGAACGCCAACGAGGCGGCGCGGGTGGCTGCCCAGGCGGTGAGCGAGGCGCAGTCGACGACGGAGACGATCACCAAGCTGGGCACGTCGTCCCAGGAGATCGGCGCCGTGGTCAAGGCGATCACGAGCATCGCGGAGCAGACGAACCTGCTGGCGCTGAACGCCACCATCGAGGCCGCCCGGGCCGGGGAGGCCGGGAAGGGCTTCGCGGTCGTCGCCAACGAGGTCAAGGAGCTGGCGCAGGAGACCGCCCGCGCGACCGAGGACATCGCCCGCCGGGTGCAGGCCATCCAGGGCGACACCTCGGGTGCGGTGGCCGCGATCGGGCGGATCAGCGAGGTCATCGGGTCGATCAACGACTACCAGCTGACCATCGCCAGCGCGGTGGAGGAGCAGACCGCCACCACGAACGAGATGTCCCGGTCGGTGCAGGAGGCCGCCGGCGGGTCGACCGAGATCGCGGCGAACATCACCGGGGTGTCGGCCGCGGCGTCGTCCACGACGCAGGCGCTGGGGCAGACCCGGCAGGCGGTGGACGAGCTGTCCCGGATGGCCAGCGACCTGCGCACCACGGTGGCCCGGTTCACCTACTGACGACACTCGTTCGCCGCAGCGGCCGTCGCCACCCCCAGGGGAGGGCGGCGGCCGCTGCCGTGTCGGGGCTTCCCGTCCGGGTGACGCGTGTTTCACGCTGCGTCATCTAGCCCTGACGGCGGGGCACGAACACCCGGCCGTCGGCGCAACGCCGTCGCGCGACCGGGTGACGGTCGCGTGGCGCGCCCGGGCCGCCGCCTCCACGATGGGTGCACCACTTCCACAGGAGGCGACGTGCCCTACTCCCTGGTCAGCGCGGCCACGCTCGGCTTCGACCTGGTCCGCCTGCCCGCCGGCGGCCAGGTCGCCGATGTGCTGCTGACCGGTCTGGGCGCCGACGCCGCCACCCTGCACCGCCTCGCCGCGGCGCACCCCGGCGCCGGCCGGCCCGCCGCCGAGCGGGCCGAGATGGCCGTCCGGGCCCGGCGCGCGCACGAGCTGGCCGCGGCCGGGGTGCCTCAGCTGCGCGATGTCCCCAGCGGCGTTCCCGGCACGGTCGACGACGACGGCGGCGAGCGCAACGCCCGCCTCGTCGCACTGCTCGAGCGGGGGACGATCGGCAACACCCCCGCCCTGGAGCGGCTGGTGCGCGACGACGTCCTCGGTGCCGAGCACCCGGTGGTCGCCGACCTGGACCCGGCCGTGGCCGCGGTCGCCGCCGACGTGCTGGCCGACGCCGCCACCGGCTGGTGGGCCGCCGAGGCCCTCGCCCGCCCGGTCCGGCAGGAGCTCACCGCTCCCTACGCCGCCGCCACCGCCCTGGAGCCGACCCCTCGCCCCGACCTCGGTCCGGCGACCGCCGGGCTGGCCGAGCTGCTCGACGAGGTCCGCGGGCTGGGCGAGACCGGCCGCCGGCGCTGGCGGCTGGCCGTCGAGGTCGGCCGGGCGCAGCGACGTCCGTGGGCGGCCGCCATGCACGGCGCCGCCTGGGCGGCGCACGTGTCCGGCCGGACCCGCACCCTCGCCGCAGCCCAGCTGATGGCGGTCACCGCCTTCGTCGAGAGCGGCTTCACCTCCCGCGACGGCGCCGAGGGCGTGTGGAACGCGCTGGCCGGGTGCGTGCAGGGCCTGGCGATGTCCGACCTGCTCGACGAGGAGTCGCTGACCGTCCTCGGCGCGCCGTGGGCGATGGTGACCGGGAGGTCGCTCCCCCTCGCGGGGTAGTCCTCAGCTCGCCCCACCGCTGCGCTCAAGAGAAGCGGGCGGATGCCGATGAAAGTTGTGTGCGGCCCACCTGGCCGGTACATCGGCAGCGGGGGAGCGCGTGGAAAAGATCAAGGTCATGGTGGTCGACGACTCGGTCGTCGTCCGCAAGATCGTGACGGACGTCCTCTCCGAGGACCCCATGATCCAGGTCGTCGGCACGGCTGCGAACGGCCGGATCGCGGTGGCGAAGCTCGAGCAGCTGAAGCCCGACCTGGTCACGATGGACATCGAGATGCCGGACATGAACGGCATCGAGGCGGTGCGGGCCATCCGCAGCCGCGCCGGTGGCCAGGCGCACAGCCGGGTGCCGATCATCATGTTCAGCACGCTCACCGAGCGCGGGGCCTCGGCCACCCTCGACGCGCTGTCCGCCGGCGCCAACGAGTACGTCACCAAGCCGGCCAACGTCGGCAGCGTGGCGCAGTCGATGGAGAGCGTGCGGCAGCAGCTCATCCCCAAGATCAAGGCGCTCACCGGGCGCCCGATCACCTCTGGTCCGGCTGCCGCGCCCGCGCCCGCGGCGGTGGCCCCCCGGCCGCCGGCACCGCGGACCCGCGCCGCCAAGGAGCCCGCCGTCCTGGTGATCGGCTCCTCGACCGGTGGCCCCGAGGCGCTCACCAAGGTGCTGCCACTGCTGCCGGCGTCCCTGCCCGTGCCGGTGCTGCTCGTCCAGCACATGCCGCCGGTCTTCACCCGGCAGTTCGCCCAGCGGCTGGACCGGCTGTGCCCGCTGCAGGTCGTGGAGGCCGTCGACGGCACCCCGCTGGCACCGGGCACGGTGCACATCGCTCCCGGCGACTACCACCTCACGGTCAGCTCCAGCGGTGGCAACAAGCGCACGGCGCTGAACCAGGCCCCGCCGGAGAACTTCTGCCGCCCCGCGGTCGACGTGCTCTTCCGCTCCGCGGTCGCCGCCTACGACGGCGCCGTCCTCGGGGTGGTCCTCACCGGCATGGGCTCCGACGGTCGCATCGGCGCCGGTCAGATCCGGGACGCCGGCGGCACCGTCGTCGCCCAGGACCAGGCCACCTCCGTGGTCTGGGGCATGCCCGGTGCGGTGACCCAGGCCGGCTTCGCCGACGAGGTCCTCCCGCTGGGCCGGGTCGCCGAGGCGATCACCCGCCTGCTCCCCCACCCCCGCCCGACGGGCGGCACCGTCCGCCCCCTCACGACCATGGGAGGCACGCGATGACGCTCACCGCCACCAGCTTCGACTGGGTGCGCCAGCTGGTGCACCGGGAGAGCGCCATCGTGCTGCAGCCCGGCAAGGAGTACCTGGTCGAGGCCCGGCTCCTGCCGATGGCCCAGCAGCGCGGCCTCTCCGGGGTCAGCGAGCTCGTCGAGTCCGTCCGCAACCGCCCGGACCCGGCGACCACCCGGCGGATCGTCGAGGCCCTCACCACGAACGAGACCTCCTGGTTCCGCGACGGCGACCCGTTCACCGCGCTGACCGGCACGGTGCTGCCGCAGCTGCTCGCCGCCCGCGGGCCCAACGAGCGGCTGCAGATCTGGTCGGCGGCCTGCTCCAGCGGGCAGGAGGCCTACACGATCGCGATGCTGCTGTCCGACGTGCTGCCCAACGCCGCCGGCCGGGTGTCGATCACCGCCACGGACCTCTCCCGGGAGATGGTCGAGCGGACCCGGGCCGGCCGGTTCAGCCAGCTCGAGGTCAACCGCGGGCTCCCCGCGCCGATGCTGGTCCGGCACTTCACCCGGGCCGGCAACGAGTGGGAGATCTCGCCCGAGCTGCGCCGGATGGTGACCGCCAGCGAGTGCAACCTCGCCGCGCCGCTGCCCCGGCTCGGGCCGTTCGACGTGGTCTACCTGCGCAACGTGCTCATCTACTTCGACCTCCCCACCAAGCAGGGGATCTTGAACCGCGTCCGCCAGCTCATGCGACCTGACGGGTGGCTGTTCCTGGGCGCTGCCGAGACCACTCTCGGCGTCGACGACAACTGGGAGCGGGTCGTCCTCGGCCGCGGCTCCGCCTACCGCCCGAGGAAGGGGTCTTGACCGTGCGAGCCCTCGTGATCGACGACTCCCGCGCCATGAGGCGCATCGTCGGCAGCATCCTGACCGATCTCGGCTTCGAGGAGGTACGGGAGGCCGGCGACGGCCGCCAGGCCCTCGACGTCCTGGAGTCCGGCTTCGTCCCGGACATCTGCTGCATCGACTGGAACATGCCGGTGATGGACGGGCTGCAGTTCGTCGTCGCCGTGCGCGCCAACCCGGCCCACCGCCAGGTGACGCTGATGATGGTCACCACCGAGAGCGAGCACGGGCAGATCGTCAAGGCCCTGGCCGCCGGGGCGCACGAGTACCTGATCAAGCCGTTCACCGCCGATGCGCTCCGCGACAAGCTGGCGCTCCTCGGCCTGCTCCCGGAAGGTGCCCCCGCATGACCGCCCCTGAGATGGCCCTGGTCCCGAGTGCCCAGCCGATCTCCGCACTGCTCGACGCGCAGACCGTGCAGAGCATCGCCGACGAGGTCTGGCCGTCCCTGGTCGGCGACGGCGAGGTCTTCATCCCCGTCCCGGCTCCGCCGCCGCTCGAGCCGGTCAGCGCGTGGGTGACGATCTCCGGCCCGTGGAACGGCGCCGTCGTCCTCACCTGCGACAGCGAGACGGCCGAGGCGCTCACCGAGAGCGTCCTCATGCTCCGCCCGCCGACCCTGGTGGAGGAGGAGGACGTCGAGGACGCGCTGGGCGAACTGGCGAACGTCCTCGGCGGCAACATCAAGTCCGTCCTGCCCGGGCCCTCCAGCCTCGGGCTCCCCCAGACCGGCGTCGCACCGCCCACCGGGCGGCTCGACGACGTCTGCCGAATCAACGGCCAGTGGCGCGGCCAGTCCCTGACCATCACCGTCCAGGGCGCCCCCGTGGCGCCGGACACCGAGCGGAACGAGGTGCCGCAGCAGTGAAGATCCTGGTGACCGACGACAGCCGTGTCATGCGGCAGATCGTGATCCGCACCCTGCGCCAGGCCGGGTACGACGACCACGACATCATCGAGGCCGAGGACGGCCGCCAGTGCCTGGACAAGGTCGGGTCGGACTCCCCCGACCTGGTCCTGTCGGACTGGAACATGCCCAACATGACCGGCATCGAGTGCCTCGAGGCGCTGCGCGCCTCCGGGTCGCAGGTGCCCTTCGGCTTCGTGACCTCCGAGGGCTCCCCGGAGATGCGGGAGAAGGCGGCCAACGCCGGCGCCCTCTTCCTCATCGCCAAGCCGTTCAACGAGGACACCTTCAAGGACGCGCTGGACGGGGTGATCGCGTGACCGCCGCCCTGCAGCCGGCCACGCTGCCCACCGCCAAGGACGTCCGCGACATGCTCGAGGGCCTCTTCGGCAAGGAGGTCGTGGTCTCCCCCGGTGACCCGGTCTCGCTGAACGACAAGCCCGCCGTCGCCGTCTACGTCGACCCGACCATGGCCACCACCGCGCTCTGCCTGGTCGAGCTGCGGCTCGGCGCCTGGCTCGCCGGCGCCCTCGCGCTGCTCCCCAAGGGCGGCCTCGAGGACGCGATCGACGAGGGCGAGCTCTACCCGATGCACCTCGAGGCGCTGTACGAGGTGGTGAACATCGCCGCCTCGATGTTCAACGGCGAGGGCGTGAACCACTCGAAGCTGCACACGCTGCACGCGCCGGGGGAGGCCGTTCCCGGGGACATCGCGGGTCTGGCCGCGGCGTTCAACCGCATCGACCTGAAGGTCGACGTCGCCGGCTACGGATCGGGCTCGCTGTCCATCGTGACGGCGCACTGACCGTCCCGCGACACCCAGCACGACCCCGGGACCGGGGGAGCTCAGCCGTCAGGACGACGGCTGAGCTCCCCCGGTCCCGTCGTTCGTCACCCGCCGGAGGGACGCGCCGCGCGGAATCCGGGGCGGGTGGTACGGCGAGGTCCCTGCCATGGGGCAGAGTGACCGGCATGAGCCCGGACGGCGCGGCGCCGCCGGGCGACCTGCTGGCGCAGGCCATCGACGTGATGCCCCGGCCGTTGTTCGTGCTGGACGACGACTGGTGCTTCAGCTACATCAACCCGGCCGGTGCGCGGTTGCTGCAGCGGCGGGTCGAGGACCTGGTGGGCCGGGGGATCTGGGCGGAGTTCCCGGAGGCCGTCGGCAGCGAGTTCGCCCGGCACTACGAGCACGTCGCGCGCACCGGCGAGCCGGTTGCCTTCGAGGCCTGGTACCCGCCGCTGCGCGCCTGGTTCCGGGTGGACGCCTTCCGCGCGGCCGCCGGGCTGGTCGTCACCTACGACGACGTGACCGAGCGGCGGGCGGCGGAGCAGGCCCGGGCCGAGGCGGTCGCGGCCCGCGAGGAGGAGGCCGAGCGCGCGGCCGCAGCCGGGCACGCGGCCGAGCTCGCCGGTCGGCACCTCATGCTGCTCGGGGACATCAGCCAGGCGATGACCGCGACGCTGGACACCGATGAGGCGGTGCAGCGCCTCGCGGAGCTGGTCGTGCCCCCGCTGGCCGACTGGTGCCTGGTCAGCGTGATCGAGGACGGCGTCCGGCGGGACGTCGGACGTGCCCACCGCGACCCGGCGATGGTGTCGCACATGCACCGGTACGCCGACCTGCGCGCCCGCACCAACCAGGCGGTCGCGCCGGTGCCCACCGCCCTGCGCGCCGGCCGGCCGGTGGTGATCCAGGACATCGAGCCGTGGCAGGTGGCGGCGATGACCACCCCGGCGGCCAGGGAGGCGCTGGAGCCGTTGCGGGTGCACTCGGTGGCGACGTTCCCGCTGGTCGCCCGCGGCGAGGTGTTCGGCGCGGTCACCCTGGTCACCGGCCCGGAGCGGGGTCCGTTCACCGACGCCGAGCTGCGCACCGCCGACATCATGTCCCGGCGGGCCGGGCTCGCGCTGGACAACGCCCGGCTGGCCACCGCGCAGACCCGGGTGGCCGAGCGGCTGCAGCGCAGTCTGCTGTCCCCGCCGGTGCAGCCCGACGACCTGGAGCTGGCCGTCCGGTACCGCCCGGCGGCGCAGGGCATCTCCATCGGCGGCGACTGGTACGACTCCTTCCTCCAGCCCGACGGCGCGACCGTGCTGGTCATCGGCGACGTGATGGGCCACGACCTGGAGGCGGCCGCCACGATGGCCGAGCTGCGAACCCTGGTGCGGGCCATCGCCTACGACCGGCAGACCGGCCCGGGGGAGGCGCTGCGGCGGGTGGACCGGGCCGTGGTCGGCCTGGACGTCGCCTCCCTCGCCACCGCGCTGGTGGCCCGGATCGAGACCGACGACGCCGACCGGGCCGCCGGGGTGCGCCGGCTGCGCTGGGCGGTCGCGGGGCACCCGATGCCGCTGCTGGTGCTCCCCGACGGCACGGTGACCGACCTCGAGGCGCCGGTGGGGCCGCCGCTGGGGCTGGGCCTGGAGGGCGCCCGGGGCGAGGAGCTGACCGAGCTGCCACCGGGCAGCACCCTGCTGCTGTTCACCGACGGCCTCTTCGAGCGGCGGACCAGCGACCTGGACGCCGGCCGCGAGCGACTGCGCACGGCGGTGTCCCGGCTGGCGGGGGAGTCGCTGGAGCGGCTCTGCGACGAGCTGCTGGAGGAGCTGCTCGCCGACGGCGCGGAGGACGACGTCGCCGTGCTGGCGGTGCGCTGCCACCCGGTGGGCGCGCGGGACTGACCGGCGTCAGCGGTCCGCGCCCGCAGCGGCCCGGACCGCCTCGGCCACCGCCGCCACGCCCTCGGCCGACCAGATGATCGAGTCGTGGTCGGTGCCGGGCACCTCGCGGGCGCGCACGTGCGCGTCGGAGAGGTTCATCCCGGCCAGCCGCACCTCGTCGTAGAGGCCGGGCACCTCGCCGTCCATGCCGCGGGTGGCCCACAGCAGGGTGGCCGGCACCGGCAGGTCCGTCGTCGTCTCCAGCACCGCCTGGTTGCGCAGCATGTCCGCCCCGTCGACCCGGACGGCCTCGTGCACCACCGAGCTGCGCACCTCCGGCGGCTGGCCGGTGAGATCGCGGGCGAGGAAGGCCTGCACGGTGGGGTCGTCGACCCACCGGCCGATCACCGGGTGGTCGGCCCAGAAGTCCCGCACGGCGGCGAGGTCGGGATAGGTGCGGTCCAGCCGGTCCAGCGTCGGGCCGAGGAAGGCGGCGAGCATCGCGTCGGTGTCGGCGGCCGGGGGGACGGCGAAGGGGAGCCCGCCGTCGACGAGCACCAGCCCGTGCACCAGGTCGCGGGCCTCGCCGGCGGTGGCCAGGGTGGCGACGAAGCCGCCCATCGAGTGCCCGACGAGCACCGTGGCGTCGGCTCCGCCCTGGGCGTCGGCACCGAACCGCTCGAGCAGGGCCGTGACGTCGGCGGCGTGCGCGGCCAAGCCGTAGGGGCCGGGCAGGCCGGCGCTCCCGGCGCGACCCCGCAGGTCGGGGGCGACGACCTCGCACTCCCCGGCCAGCGCCGCGGCCACCGACGCCCAGGTCGCCGCGTTGGAGGTGATGCCGTGCAGCAGCACCACCAGGGGAGAGGCAGGGGCATCGGCGGCCCAGTAGAGCGCGGCCAGGTCACCACCGGTCACCGGGACGGTGATCTCCTCGGGCGTGCGGACGTCGTACCTGCTGCTCCCGGTCGCGCTCATGTGATCACCCTGCCCCGGCGGGCCGGTGGTTGCACGTGGAACAGGGGCGGTGCTCCCGTGCGGTGGTCAGGACGGCCCCCGCTGGCCACCGCGATGCCGCCGAGGAAGCCCGCGGCGGACGGCGGGTTCACTCGGCGTGGCTGAGCAGGTAACGCCCGAAGTGCGGCACGGTGAAGGCGATCTGCCCGCGCTCGGCGGAGTAGACCAGGCCCTTCTTGATCAGCGAGTCGCGGGCGGGGGAGAGCGACGCCGGCTTGCGACCCAGGGCCGCGGCCACCTCCGCCGTCGCCACCGGGCTGCCCGAGGGCCCGCCGAGCTCGGCCATGGCGTGCATGTACTCGCGCTCGGCGGGGGTCGCCCGGTCGTACCGGGAACCGAAGAACCCGACCGCCAGCTCGGCCTCGGCGGCGGGGGCGGCCATGGCGACGTCGGCCGCGGTGACGGGGGAGGAAGCGGCGACGTCCCAGGTGACCTTGCCGTAGGCCTGCACGAAGTAGGGGTAGCCGTCGGCGGCGGCGTAGAGGGCGTCGAGCGCCTCGGGCTCGAAGGTGACGTCCTCGCGTTCGGCGGGGGCCAGCAGCGCCCGGTCGGCGGCGGGGCGGTCCAGCCGGTCGATCCGCAGGTAGCGGAACAGCCGTTCGGAGTAGCTCTTGGACGCCGACAGCACCGCGGGCAGGTGGGGGAGGCCGGCGCCGACGACGATCAGCGGCGCTCCCTGCTGGGACAGCTCGTGGCAGGCCGCGCAGATCGCCGACACGTCGGGGGTCTGCACGTCCTGCATCTCGTCGATGAACAGCGCGATGCCCTTGCCGACATCGGCGGCCAGGCCGGCGGCGTCGCTGAGCAGCTCCACGAGGTCGATCTCCATGTCGCCGGAGTCGGCCCGGCCGCTGCTGGCGGGGGCGTCGATCCCCGGTTGCCAGCGGTCGCGCACCTTCGCCGACGCGTCGGAGCCGCGCAGGGCGAAGGCCTTGAGCACGCCCAGCACCGCCTCCATCGACTCCTGGTCGGGGTGGCGGAGCTCCCGCAGCGCCATGTGCAGGGCCGAGGAGACGGGACGGCGCAGCGACTGGTCGGGTCGGGCCTCGATCTTCCCGGTGCCCCAGCCGCGGCTGATGGCCGCCGAGCGCAGCTGGTTGAGCAGGACCGTCTTGCCGACCCCGCGCAGGCCGGTGAGCACCAGCGACCGCTCCGGCCGCCCGTGCGCGATCCGCTCGAGCACGACGTCGAAGGCGGAGAGCTCGGTGTCCCGGCCGGCCAGCTCGGGTGGTCGTTGACCGGCGCCGGGGGCGTACGGGTTCCGCACGGGGTCCATGTCGAGCAGCCTATGGCCTCGTATAGCCGCGACGGTAGAAACGCGTAGACGAGGGCATGCGGCGGCCTCTCGACCGTCGTCTGTCGCTGTCTAGCTCCAGCACTAGACGTGCTGAGACGGCGGCAGAGCCGCTCGGCTGCGTCGTGGACGAGAGTAGCAGAGTCGTCGAACGTGTGTTCGAATGAGCGGGGGCGCCGACAGGGGAGGTCGCGATGACGAGCATTGTCTCCGACTCTCTTCGCCCTGCCCTAGAGATCGGTAGACGGCGGCAGAGCCGCGCCGTCCTGGTGGGGCGCAGCGCGGCGTCGCCGCCAGTGCAGCCCGGCGAGGACGGCGAACGCCAGGGTGAGCGGCACGAGGGCCAGCAGCAGCGTCCGGCCGTCGCCGACACCCGCCGCACCCACGCTCGCCCCCACCGCGACGTGCAGCACGGTGCCCGGCATCAGGCCGATGGCCGAGCCGAGGAGGTGGTCGCGCAGGCGCATCCCGGAGAGGCCGCCCGCGTAGCTGACCACGGTGAACGGCAGCACCGGCACCAGTCGGGCGACCAGCACCGCGACCACGCCGCGGTCGGTGAGCAGGGCATCGGCCCGGGCCAGTCGCGGCCCGGCCAGGCGGGTGACCGCCTCGCGACCGAGCAGCCGGGCGAGCGTGAAGCCGGCCAGCGCGCCGAGCACGCCGCTGGTCAGCGCCAGTGCGAGACCGCCCCAGAACCCGGCGAGCACCCCGGCCAGCACCGAGAGCGCCGTCCGCGGCACGGGGGCCAGCGTCGCCAGGGCCGAGCCGGCCAGCAACCCTGCCCAGCCCGCGGGTCCGGCGTCGTCCAGCCAGGCGCGCACCTCGCCCACCCCGGGCACGTCGACGACCAGGGCGACAGCGGCGCCGAGCAGCAGCAGGGCGGCCAGGAGTGCGGCCCGGCCGGCGGCGGGGGCCGGCAGTCGGCGGCGTCGGGCCTGGTCGGTCATGGTCCGCCCAGTGTGCCGGGGTGCGCGACCAGGGCGGGCCGGCCGGGAGGTGGCGCGCCACCTGCTGCGGAGGCGTCCGGCACCCGAGCTTGCTGCAGGTGTCTGCACTTCTCTAGCAGAGACGCGAGAGTGCACTAGACGACCGAACAGAGCCCTGCGCTGATCGTCGGGGGCTAGCGTGCTGCCGTGGCCACGATCGGGAAGTTCGCCCTCCGCGTCGTCGTGCTCGCGGCGATCATCTACGCCGTCACCCGGCTGGTCGACGGGATCGAGGTGATCGGCAACCCCACCGGGTTCTTCGGCGAGACCGGCACCTACCTCTGGGTGGCGCTGCTGTTCGCGTTGGTCAACTCGATCGTTGGGCCGATCGTCCGGTTGCTGTCGCTGCCGTTCGTGATCCTCACCCTCGGGGTGTTCCTGCTGGTGATCAACGCGGCGATGCTCGGCCTGACCGCGCTGATCTCCGACCGGTTCAGCGTGGAGACCTTCTGGGCGGCGCTCGTCGGCGGTTTCCTGATCGCGCTGTTCAGCTGGATCGCCGAGCTGATCCTGCCGCTGAAGGTCCGCGCCGGCTGAGCCTGCGGCGTGCCGCGCCCGGCTCGCCGATGTGCGTGCGGCCCGGGAGAGCGGCCACTAGCGTGGCCGGACATGGTCCGCCGCGGCTCGTCCTCCGACGTGGGTGCCGACATGGCCGCGCTCGAGGCGGCCCAGCAGGAGAAGCGCCGCCTGCTCGACCGTGCGGCCGAGACCGCCGGCACGCTCGCCGCTGAGCCGGCCGCCGGTCCCGTCCCCCCCGCGCCGGCCGACACCGCGGCGCTGCTGCACCGCTTCTACGCCGGGGAGCCGGCTGCCGAGATCGTCGGGCACGATCCCGCCGACCTCGCCGCGCTCGCCCTGGCCCACCTCACGCTGGCCGCCTCCCGGCCGCCGGGCACCGCCACCGTCGACGTCCACCGCACCGCCGACGGCCGGGCCGTGCTGCGGGTGGTCGTCGACGACATGCCCTACCTGGTCGACTCGGTCACCGCGGAGGTGGTCCGCCAGGGCGTCGCCGTGGAGCACGTCGTCCACCCGGTCGTGGTGGTCCGCCGGGACGCCGAGGGTGCGCTGACCGCCTTCTGCGACAGCGCCGACGCCGCCGCCAGCGGCCCGGACGCGGCCGCCGAGTCGTGGATGGCCGTGGTGCTCGCCGGCCAGGTCGACGACGAGGCCGCCGCCGACCTGGTCGCCGGGCTCGCCGGCGTGCTCGCCGACGTCCGGCGGGCCCACGAGGACGCCGCTGCGCTCGCCGACCGCGCCCGTTCGGTGGCGGCCGCGCTGGACCGGCTCCCCGTCGGCCCGGGCGAGGGCACCGCCGGTCACCCGGCCGACGACCCGGCGGAGGCCGCGGCCCTGCTGCGCTGGCTGGCCGACGGGACGTTCCTCTTCCTCGGCGCCCGGACCGTGGAGCTGGTGGGGGAGGACGCCACTCCCGAGGTGGTGCCCGGGTCGGAGCTCGGCGTGCTGCGCAGCTCCCCCGACCGGGCCACCTCCGTCGCCCCGGCCGCGCTGGCCGCCCGGGGCGGCACCGGCCACCGGGTGCTGGTGACCAAGGGCGACGCCCGGTCGACCGTGCAGCGCCCCGCCTGGCTGGACCTCGTCGTCGTCGACCTGCCCAGCGACGCCCCCGGCAGCCGGGCGCGTCAGCACCTGCTGGTCGGCCTGTTCCCCACCGAGGCCTACGCCAGCAGCGTCCGGGACGTGCCGCTGGTGCGCCGCACCGCCGCCGCCGTCCTCGCCGGCTCCGGCGTCCCGGCCGACAGCCACTCGGGCAAGGAGCTGCTCGACGTCCTGGAGAGCTACCCGCGCGACGAGCTGCTCCAGGTCGACGTCGACGAGCTGCTGCCGGTGGCGCTGGCCGTGCTGCACCTGCGCGAACGCCGGCAGACCCGGCTGTTCCTGCGCCGCGACCCGTTCGGCCGGTTCTTCTCCGCGCTGGTCTACCTGCCCCGGGACCGCTACACGACCGCCGTCCGGCTGGCGATGCAGCAGCTGCTGCTGGAGCACCTGGGCGGGACGGCGGTGGAGTTCACCGTCCGCTCCAGCGAGTCGGTGCTCACCCGGCTGCACTTCGTCGTGCGGGTGCCGGTCAGCCGGCGGGGGCTGCCGCAGCTGCCGGACGTCGACGTGCCGGCCCTGGAGACGGCGCTGGCCGGCGCCGCCCGCAGCTGGACCGACGACCTGGCCGACGCGCTGGCCGCCCGGCACGGCGACGGAGCCCCCCGGCTGCTCGCCCGGGTCGCCGACGCCTTCCCCGCGGCCTACCAGGAGGACTTCCCGGCGGCGGTCGCCGTCGACGACCTGGCCCGGCTGGACCGGCTCGCACCGGGGCAGATGGACCTGCGCCTGCGCTCGCCGCGGGACCCGGCCGAGGGGGAGCGACGGCTGACGATCTACCGGGTGGGGGACCGGCTGCTGCTGTCCGACGTCCTCCCGGTGCTGCAGCACATGGGCGTCGACGTCCTCGACGAACGGCCCTACGAGATCGACCGGATCGGCGCCCCGCTGGCCTGGGTCTACGACTTCGGGCTGGCCTCCACCACCGACGAGGTGCCCTTCGCGGGCACCCTCCCGGAGCGGTTCACCGAGACGGTCACCGCGGTCTGGGCCGGCCGCACCGAGGACGACGGGCTCAACGCCCTGGTGCTGCTGGCCGGGCTCACCTGGCGGCAGGTGGCGGTGCTGCGCGCCTACGTGCAGTGGCTGCGCCAGGGCGGGCTGCCCTTCGGCCAGGACTACCTCCAGCAGACACTCGCCGCCCACCCGCGCATCGTCGCCCGGCTGGTGGCGCTGTTCGAGACCCGCTTCCACCCCGACCGCGCCGCCGGGCGCGAGTCCCGCACCGAGGCGCTGGTCACCTCGCTGACCGAGGCGATCGGCGAGGTGGCGTCGCTGGACGCCGACCGGGTGCTCACCGCGCTGCTCGCCGCGGTCCGGGCGACCGTGCGCACCACGGCGTACACCGCCGACGTCGTCGCCGGGCGCGCGCCGCTGGCGCTGAAGCTGGACCCGACCGGGGTGCCCGACCTGCCCGAGCCGCGGCCGGCCCGGGAGGTCTGGGTCAGCTCCCCGCGGGTGCTCGGGGTGCACCTGCGCTTCGGCGCCGTCGCCCGGGGCGGGCTCCGCTGGAGCGACCGCCGCGAGGACCTGCGCACCGAGGTGCTCGGCCTGGTCAAGGCGCAGACGGTGAAGAACACCGTCATCGTCCCCACCGGCGCCAAGGGCGGGTTCGTCCCGCTCCGGCCGCCGGGTGAGGGCGCTTCGCGGGACGACGTGCTGGCCGAGGGGCAGGCCTGCTACCGGCTGTTCATCGGCGCCCTGCTCTCGCTCACCGACAACCTGGTCGAGGGGGAGGTCGCCCCGCCGGAGCGGGTGGTCCGGTACGACGGTGACGACACCTACCTGGTGGTCGCCGCCGACAAGGGGACGGCGACCTTCTCCGATCTGGCCAACGCGGTGGCGATCGAACGCGGCTTCTGGCTGGGCGACGCCTTCGCCTCCGGCGGCTCGGTCGGCTACGACCACAAGGCCATGGGCATCACCGCCCGGGGTGCCTGGGAGTCGGTCACCCGGCACTTCCGCGAGCTCGGCGTCGACGTGCAGAGCCAGGAGGTGACCGTCGTCGGCATCGGTGACATGTCCGGCGACGTCTTCGGCAACGGCATGCTGCTGTCCGAGCACCTGCGGCTGGTCGCCGCCTTCGACCACCGGCACGTGTTCGTCGACCCGACGCCGGACGCCGCCACCTCCTTCGCCGAGCGGCAGCGGCTGTTCGGCCTGCCGCGCTCCTCCTGGGCGGACTACGACCGGTCGCTGATCAGCCCCGGCGGCGGGGTGTGGCCGCGGACGGCGAAGGCGGTGCCGGTGTCCGCGCCGATGCGCGAGGCCCTCGGGCTGCCCGCGGGCGTCGATTCGCTCAGCCCGGTCGACCTGGTCCGCGCCGTGCTGCTCGCCCCGGTCGACCTGCTGTTCAACGGCGGCATCGGCACCTACGTGAAGGCGGCCACGGAGAGCGCGGCCGACGTGGGCGACAAGGCCAACGACGCCGTCCGGGTCAACGGGGGGCAGCTGCGCGTCCGGGTGGTGGGGGAGGGCGGCAACCTCGGCCTGACCCAGCGCGGCCGGATCGAGTACGCCCTGACCGGCGGGCGGCTGAACACCGACGCCATCGACAACTCCGCCGGGGTGGACACCTCCGACCACGAGGTCAACATCAAGATCGCGCTGAACCGGGTGGTCGACGAGGGTCGGCTGGACGCCGGGGGGCGGGCCCGGCTGCTGGCCGAGATGACCGACGAGGTCGCGGCCGCCGTGCTCACCGACAACCACGCGCAGAACGCCACGCTGGCCGGCGAGGCCGCGGCCGCGCGGGGCCTGCTCGACGCCCACCAGCGCTACCTGCGCTGGCTGGAGCGCGGGGGCCGGCTGGACCGGGCGGTGGAGTTCCTGCCCGACGACCGGGCGATCACCGAGCGCCGCCGGGACGGGCTGGCGCTGACCGGCCCCGAGCTGTCGGTGCTGCTGGCCTACGCCAAGATCGAGGCCGGCGACGCGGTGCTCGCCTCCGGGCTGCCCGATGACCCGGCGCTGGCCGGGCTGCTGCAGGAGTACTTCCCCGGTCCGCTGCGCGGCCGGTTCGCCGCAGCGCTGGCCGACCACCCGCTGCGCCGGGAGATCGTGGCGACCGTCCTCACCAACCGCACCGTCAACACCGCTGGCGTCACCGGGGTGTTCCGGCTGGCCGAGGAGACCGGGGCGCCGCTGGCGGCGGTGGTCCGGGCCCACGCCGTCGCCCGGGCCGTCTTCGACGTCGACCGGCTCTGGGACGCGCCGCGCGAGCTGGACAACCGGGTGCCGGCGGCCACCCAGGTGCACCTGCGCACCGAGGCGACCCGGCTGGCCGAGCGGGCCACCCGCTGGCTCCTCCGGCTGCCGGAGCTGACCGCGGAGCCCGCGCCGTCGCTGCAGGCCGTCGTCGACCGGTTCACCGGGCCCGTCGCGGAGGTCTCCGCCGGGCTGCCCGGGTGGCTGCTGGGCGCCGACGCCGCCGGCTACGCGGAGCGGGCCGCCGCGCTGCAGGCCGACGGCGTCCCCGCGGAGCTGGCCGCGCAGGTGGCGGTCGCGCCGCTGCTGCCGGCTGCGCTCGACCTCGCGGTGGTCGCCGAGACCACCGGCGCACCGATCGCGCTGGCCGCCCAGGTGGCCCAGTGCCTGGGCGAGCGGCTGGGCCTGGTCCCGCTGCGGGAGCTGGTCATCGCGCTGCCCCGCAACCGCCGGTGGGACTCCATCGCCCGCACCTCGCTGCGCGACGACCTCGCCACCGAGCAGGTGACGCTCGCCGCCGATGTGCTGGGCCTGCGCCGGTCGGACGACGAGCCGGCGGACGCCCTGGTCGGCCGGTGGGCCGACGCCTGGGACGTGGCCCAGCAACGCGCCGCGGTGCAGCTGGAGGAGCTGGCGACCGGCGAGCGGCACGAGCTCGCCGAGCTGCTCGTCGCCGTGCGCACCCTGCGCGGCCTGCGCCGGCGCGCATGACCCACTGATCGGCGGGGCACAACCGGACGGTGAAGACCGTCGTCGTCGCCGTCCTGGGTGGCCTGCTGACCCTCGCCGGCATCGCCCTCCTCGTGCTGCCCGGGCCGGGCTTCGTGCTCGTGGCGGCCGGCCTGGCGGTGCTCGCCACCCGCTTCTCCTGGGCCAAGAAGCCGCTGGACTACGCCCGGGAGAAGGCCGAGGAGGGCATCGAGGAGGTCGGCCGCAGTCCGTGGCGCGCTGCCGGGGCGGTGCTCGCCGCACTCGCCCTCGCCGCGCTCGGCGTGCTCACCCTGATCGGGGTGGACATCCCGTTCGCCAACGCCTTCACCGCCGTCGTGCTGATCATCTCCGGGCTCTTCCTCGTCGGGACCGTGGTCTTCGCCCGGCACGAAGAGCACGTCCAGGTCGAGCGGGCGCACCGCCCGGCCGGCGTCCCCGGCAGCGGCGGCGCCTACCGCGCGGCGGCGCCCCACCAGGACTGAGCCGCCGGCTCGACCCGCGGCCTCCTCAGAGCTCGGGACGGCGCAGGCCGTGGCCGGTGGCCTGCTCGAAGGCGTGCCCGACCTCGAGCACCCGGCGGTCCGCCCGGGGGGCGCCGACGACCTGCAGGCCCACCGGCAGCCCGTCGGCGGTGAAGCCGCCGGGCACCGACAGCGCGGGGCACCCGGTGGCCGAGATCAGCGTGCAGGACCGCATCCAGCCCAGGTAGTCGTCGAACTCCACCCCGTTCACCGCGGTGGGGTACTCGACCTCCACCGGGAAGGGCAGCACCTGCGTGGTCGGGGCGAGCAGCACGTCGTACCGCTCGAAGAAGGCGACGACGCGCTCGTACAGCTTCGTGTGCGCGACCTCGGCCCGGCCGACGTCGGCCCCGGTGAGCTCCGCGCCCCGTTCGGCGTTCCAGCGGATCGTCTGCTTGAACATCTCCGGGCTCCGCCGCACCTGGTCGCCGAAGCTCGCCTCGAACAGCCAGGCCCGCAGCACCCCGAACACCTCGTCGGCGTCGCGCAGGTCCGGGCAGTCCTCCTCGACGATCGCGCCCAGGTCCCGGAACACCCCGAGCTGGGCCATGAGGACCTCGGTGATCGCCGGGTCGACCGGCACCCGGCCGCCGAGGTCCGGGGTCCAGGCGATCCGCAGGCCGGTCAGCTCGGTGGGCAGTGGCGCGGCGAAGGGGTGCCCGGGCTCGGACAGCGAGATCGGCACCCGCGGGTCGGGGCCGGCCAGCACCGACAGCTGGAGGGCGACGTCGGAGACGGTCCGGCCCATCGGGCCCTGCACCGACAGCTGCGACCAGCCGATCGGTGCCGGGTGGGTGGGCACCCGGCCCGGGGTGGTGCGCAGCCCCACGACGTTGCAGAAGGCGGCGGGGTTGCGCAGCGAGCCGCCCATGTCGCTGCCCTCGGCCAGCGGCACGAGCCCGGCCGCCAGCGCTGCGGCCGCCCCGCCGGAGGACCCGCCGGCCGACAGCCCGTGCCGGTAGGGGTTGTGCGTGGCACCGAAGAGGGTGTTGAAGGTGTGTGATCCGGCGGCGAACTCCGGCACGTTCGTCTTGCCCACCCGGATCGCGCCGGCGGCCCGCAGCCGGGCCACGGCCAGCTCGTCGCGCGCGGGCACGGTGTCGGCGTGCAGGGGCGAGCCCCACGTCGTCCGCATGCCGCCGGTCTGGTGGGTGTCCTTGTGCGCCACCGGCAGGCCGTGCAGCGGGCCGACGGGCTGGCCGGCGGCGAGCTGGGCGTCGGCGGCGTCGGCCGCGGCGCGGGCGCCCTCGGGATCCAGCGTCACGATCGCGTTGAGCGCCGGGTCCAGCCGGTCGATCCGCGCCAGGTGGGCCTCCAGCAGCTCGCGGGCGCTCACCTGCCGGGAGCGGATCAGCGCCGCCAGCTCGGTGGCCGGGCGGGTGCACAGGTCGTCGCTCACCCCGGCGACGCTAGCCGGTCTCTCAGCGGTGAGTAACCGTGCTCACCGGGTGACCGCGTCAACCGGCACGATCAGGGTGAGCTGGCTGCCGCCGTCGTGTTCCACGTGCAACCCGTTGCGGCGCAGCAGCGCGCGCAGGCGCACCACGGACTCCGGTTCGGCCGTCGTCGTCGCCAGCAGGCGGGCCAGCCGTCCCTTGTGCGCCTTGTTGAAGTGCGAGACGACCGCACGGGTGCCGTCCGGCCGCTCGCTGAGCACCTGGACGGTGACCGCGTCCGGCACCGGGGCCAGCTCCGCGTAGGCGCCCGAGCGCAGGTCGACGACGAGCTCGCCGGTGCCGGCCAGCACGTCGGTGAGCGCGGGCTTCCACAGCGACCGCAGGGTGGGCAGGCCGGGCAGCGCCGAGCCCGCTGAGAGCCGGTAGGCCGGCACCGGGTCGCCCGCCCGCACGACGCCGAACAGCGCCGACCCCACGGCCAGCCGGCCGGCGGCGCGGGACCGCTGGGCACGGGTCAGCGACCGGACGTCCAGCGCGTCGTAGAGCACGCCGGTGTAGCGCTCGATGGCCGGCATCGTCGGGCTGGTGCGCAGCGCGGCGTTCCGGGTGATCTCCTCGTCCTGCTTCGCCGAGAGCCCGAGCGCGGCGCGGGCGGCCGGGACGTCGGCGGCGAGGTCGACCAGCGCGCCGACCAACTGCGCGCGGATCGGCGTCAGCTCCGGCGCGGTGAGCGCCGCCAGGTCGAGCGGGGGACCCTCGCCACCGGGCTGCTTGGTCTCCGACGGGGGCAGCAGGACGAGCACGTCGTCCGACGGTACGGGGCGGCGGTCGGTGCCCGGACACCGCGGTGGCAGGCTGTCGGGGCGCCCGGAGCCGCGGGCGGCGTACGGCGCTGCTCGCGGGCGATGCGCCGTCGGGTCATCTAACGTCCTCGATCACTGCCGTGCGCAGTGCCCGGGGTGGAGTTCTGCAGGTCAGGAGGTGGAGACGGTGCTCGTGCTGGACAGCGCAGCCGTCTCCACCCGCGGTCCACGCCCGGACAACCAGGACTCCGCGGTCGGGGGGCCACTGCTGGTCGCGATCGCCGACGGGGTCGGCGGCAACGTCGGCGGTGCGGTCGCCTCCTCGCTGGTCGCCACCTGGCTCGCGCCGCTGGCCGTGGGCAGCACCGGGGACGGGGCCGACGACCCGGTCCGGGTGGTGGCCAGCGCGAACGAGCGGATCCGCGCCGCCTACACCGAGCGCCCGCGGCTGCGCACGATGGCGACCACCCTCACCGCGATGCACGTCGACGCGGAGGGTCTGGTGCTGCTGCACATCGGCGACTCCCGCGGCTACCTGCTCTCGGCCGGTGAGCTGACCCAGGTGAGCACCGACCACACCCTCGTGCAGGCGCTGATCGACGCCGGCAGCCTCACCCCGGCCCAGGCCCGGGTGCACCCGCAGCGGTCGGCGGTCTACGCCGCGCTGCACGGCGCGGACGACGACGTCGCCGCGCTGGACGTGATCCGGCTGGACGCCGCCCCCGGTGATCGGGTGATGGTCTGCTCCGACGGCCTCTCCGACGTCGTCCCCCCGGACGTCATCGCCGGGCTGCTCGGCACCGGTACCCCGGCCGACGCGGCCGCGGCGCTGCGGGACGCCGCGCTCGCCGGACCGCCGACGGACAACATCACCGTCGTCGTCGCCGACGTGCGATCGACCGAGGGCCCGCTGCCGCAGCGGCTGTGCACCGTGGGGGCGGCGCAGGAGCTGCGCGAGGAGACCGCCGAGGCACTGGAGGCCGACTGGCCCGGCCCGGTGCCGGTCGGCCTGGTCCAGCACCGCCCGCACTGACCCGCAGGGTGTCCGGCCCTCAGGCCGCCCGGCGGCGCACCACGTCTCCGTGGGCCATGAGTGCCCACGCCGCGTGGCGCAGGTCCATCCGCTCGCCGTCGGAGGGCAGGGCGGTGGGCAGGGAGCCCGGGTGGGGGAGCAGTGACGGCGGCTGCGTGCCGGCAGCCACCGTCGCGCATCAGCAGGGCTCGTCGCTGTGCGCGGGTGGCGTACCGGCGGCGTCGCACGCCAGCCGCCGGCGACTCAGTCGGCGAGGTCGACGACGACCGGGGCGTGGTCGCTGGCGCCCTTGCCCTTGCGCTCCTCGCGGTCGATCCGGGCGTCGCTGACCCGGCGGGCCAGCGCGGGGGAGCCCAGCACGAAGTCGATGCGCATGCCCTCGCGGCGGGGGAAGCGCAGCTGGGTGTAGTCCCAGTACGTGTAGACGCCCGGCCCCGGGGTGTACGGCCGGACGACGTCGGTGAACCCGGCCTCGACCACGCCGCGGAAGGCCGCCCGCTCCGGCTCGGAGACGTGCGTGGAGGAGCTGAACACCGAGATGTCCCAGACGTCGTCGTCCTGCGGGGCGATGTTCCAGTCACCGACGAGCGCCACCTGCGCCTCGGCGTCCTCGGTCAGCCAGCCGCCGGCGCTGACCCGCAGGGCCTCCAGCCACTCCAGCTTGTACTGCAGGTGCGGGTCGGTGAGCGTGCGGCCGTTGGGCACGTAGAGGCTCCACACCCGGACCCCGCCGCAGGTGGCGCCCAGCGCCCGGGCCTCGGCGGCCGGCTCGGCGCCCTCCTTGGCCCAGGACGGCATCCCCGGGAAGCCCACCTCGACGTCGGTCAGCCCCACCCGGGACAGCAGCGCGACGCCGTTCCACTGCGAGTAGCCGACGTGGGCCACCTCGTAGCCCAGCGCGCGGAAGCGCTCCTCGGGGAACTGCTCGTCCTTGCACTTGGTCTCCTGCAGCGCCAGGACGTCGACGTCGCTGCGCTGCAGCCAGGCTTCCACCCGGTCGACGCGGCTGCGGATGGAGTTCACGTTCCAGGTCGCCAGGCGCACGGGGACCGAGCCTAGGTGGGCCCGGCGCCGTCGTCAGGCTTGGGGGAGCGGGGTGAGCTGGGTGTCCTGCCGGGCCTGCTGGCGGGCGCGCAGCCGCTCGCGGCTCTCCACGAACTTCGTCGCCTGGGCGTCCAGCCCCACCATGAACTGCGCCAGCTCCTCGCGGGCCTGCTCGCCCGCGGGGCCGAGGTTGGTCCGCTCGAACACCTTCCAGGCGCGCAGCACCGGGGAGATGACCTCGTCGTGGTGCAGGCGCAGGTCGTAGATGCCGGCCTTGGCGATGATCACCGAGTTCTTGCGGAAGCCGGCCATGGTGGCCCCGGGCATCTCGAACCGCATGACCTCGTCGGCGACTGCGCGCATGGTGGCGTCGGGGTCGATCTCGAACGCCGCGGAGACGATGTTCCGGTAGAAGACCATGTGCAGGTTCTCGTCCTTGGCGATCCGGGCGAGCAGCTGGTCGGCGATCGGGTCGCCGGTGGCCTTGCCGGTGTTCCGGTGGCTCACCCGGGTGGCGAGCTCCTGGAAGGACACGTAGGCGACCGTCTCCAGCGCGGTCTTGTCGCCGGAGTCGTAGCCGGAGGTCATGTAGTCCATCCGGGCCCGCTCGAGCTCCACCGGGTCGACCCCACGGGTGACGACGAGGTAGTCCCGCAGGGCGATGCCGTGCCGGTTCTCCTCCGCCGTCCAGCGGCCCACCCAGGTGCCCCAGGCGCCGTCCCGGCCGAACTGGGTGGCGATCTCCCGGTGGTAGCTGGGCAGGTTGTCCTCGGTGAGCAGGTTGGTGAACATCGCCGCCTTGGCGGTCTCGTCCAGCCTCGACTGCTCCGGCGACCAGTCCTCGCCCCCGAGGAACCCGAAGTCGCGCCCCTCGGACCAGGGGACGTAGTCGTGCGGGTGCCACTCCTGGGCCAGCCCGAGATGGCGGTTGAGGTTCTCCTCCACGACCGACTCGAGCTCGATGAGCAGCGCGGACTGTGACGGGGTCTGCGGCACGGGTCCTCCTGGGATCTGACCTACGGTCTCGTAACCTACGCAACCGTAACAACGTGGGCGGCGGCGCCGCTCTCCCCGGTTACCCAGGGCTCGGCCGGTGCAGTCCGCAGGTCGTTCCCCCGGTCGCAGCCGCGCCCGGGAACGTGGGCTGACCGTGATCATGCGAGGACGCACCGTCGACATCGCAGGCCCGGACGGGTGATCCACAGGTGGATCCGGCGCACGGCACCCGCCCACGGTGGGAGCATGGGCGGGATGATCGGGTGCTGCGAGGGGACGACGGCTGCGTGAGCGACGACCCGTCGGGCCCGGCCCGCACCTCCGGACCCCCGCCACCCGCCGGCGCCACCGCCGTCCGCGGCCACGGCCGGCACTCCGTCCGCGGCTTCGGCTCCGCGCTGTGGCTCACCGTCGTCGGCGCCGTCCTGCCGGGCACGGCCCTGGTGGCCGGTGGCCGGCGCCGCCTGGGCGCCGCCGTCCTCGTCGTGTTCGGGCTGCTGATGGCCGGGCTGGTGTGGCTCGGGCTGGGCGGCTGGCGGGACGCCGTCCGGGTGGCCGTGGACTCCACCGCCCTCACCTGGGTGGTCGTCGGGATGGTCGTGCTCGCCGTGGCCTGGGCGGTGATGGTGGTCGCCGGGTACCTCGTGCTGCGCCCGCGCCGGCTCCGTCCCTGGCAGCAGGCGGTGGGCGCCGGGGTGGTCCTGGTCCTCTGCGCGGGGATCGCCTGGCCGACCCACCAGGCGGTGGGGGCCGCCCTGGCGCAGCGCGACCTGGTCGAGACGGTGTTCGCCGACCGGGAGAGCGCCACCGTCACCGAGCCGGTGGACGACGACCACCCCTTCGGGGACCAGCAGGAGGTCAACGTCCTCCTGCTCGGCGGCGACGGCGGGGAGGGGCGCGACGGGGTGCGCACCGACACCGTCATCGTCGCCAACATCCAGACCCGCACCGGGCAGACGACGCTGTTCAGCCTGCCCCGCAACCTCGAGGACCTGCCCTTCCCCGAGGACAGCCCGCTGCACGACGTCTGGCCCGACGGGTTCGACGTCGGCAGCGAGAGCGAGAGCCTGCTCAACGCCGTGTACCGCAACGGCCCGGCCTGGTACCCCGACATCCTGGGGCCGACCGACGACCTCGGCGCGGACATGCTCAAGCTGGGCGTCGGCGAGGCGCTGGGCCTGCACATCGACTACTTCGTGCTGGTCAACCTCGAGGGGTTCAGCCGGCTGGTCGACGCGCTGGGCGGCATCACGGTCAACGTGAACTACTGGGTCCCGGTCAACGGCATCGTCGGTCAGGAGCTCCCCGACGACTACATCGCGCCGGGCCCGGACCAGCACATGGACGGCCCGCGCGCGCTGGACTTCGCCCGGGGCCGCTACGGGCTCTCGGACTACCAGCGGATGGACCGCCAGCGCTGCGTCATCGACGCGATCGTCGAGTCCGCCGACCCGGTGACCCTGCTGTCCCGGTACCGGGAGCTGGCCGCGACGACGCAGGACATCGTCTCCACCGACATCCCGCAGTCGCTGCTGGACGACGTCGTCGACCTGGCCTTCCTCGTGCAGGACACCGAGATCCGCAGCGTCGTCTTCGACGACACGGTGATCACCCCGGCCTATCCGGACTACGACCGCATCCGGTCACTGGTGCAGGAGGCGCTGCAGCCGCCGTCGGACGGCGACGCAGCAGCCGGGACCACCGCGCCGCCGGCCGGCGCCACGCAGCCGTCGAGCTCCGCCGCTGCGCCGAGTCCGCCGGCCGCGTCGAGCTCGCCGGGCACCTCGGCGGCCGCGAGCCCGGCCGCCGAGGTGACCGACGCCTGCGCCTACGACCCGGCCCAGGCGCGGGAGGCGCTGGACGCCGGCAAGCCGCCGACCAAGCGCAGCTGAGCCTCAGAGCCGGTCGAAGGGTGCGGCGTACCGGAAGGTGCCCGGCGGCGTCGCCGGGCCCAGCAGTCGAGCCTGGAAGTGCTCGCCCCAGTGCGGGTCCGGGGCGGTGACCCCCAACTCGGCGGCGGGGCGGAACCCGAACCGCCGGTAGTACGCCGGTGCGCCCAGCAGGACGACCAGCCGTTCGTCGCACGCCTCGGCCACGGCGAGCAGTGCGTGCACCAGGGCGGTCCCGACGCCGCGCCGCTGGGCGGTGGGGAGCACCCCGAGCGGCCCCAGGCCCAGCGCGGGGACCCCGAGGGGCTCCAGCCGGCCGCGGGTGGCGAGCACATGCCCGATCACCTGATCCCCCTGGACCGCGACGAGCGCCAGGTGGGGCAGGAAGCCGGGGTCCGCGCGGAGCTCGTCGACCAGCCGCACCTCCACGGCCTCTCCGCCGTCCGGGAGGTCCGGCGGCGCGAACGCCGCGCGGTGCACCTCACGAACGCGTCCGGCGTCGGCCGGCTGCTCGCGGCGGATGATCACGCCGGCATGCTGCCCCGGGCCCGGCGTGGCCGCAGCCGATTTCCCGGCCTGCCTCAGGCGGTGGCGAGGTCGCGGCGGCGGAACGCGCCGAGGCCGATCGTGGCCAGCGCCGCGGTGACCGCCAGCAGCCCGGCCACCGGCGCGGTCGACCAGGGCTCCACCGGCATGGCCGGCGTCCAGGCCAGCGGCGAGAGGTCGGCCACCCAGCTGGGCCAGTCGAAGGACTCGGCGAACAACGTGACGACGGCGACCACACCGAAGGCTGCCCAGGCCGCGGGCAGCGCCGGCTCGGGGGCCAGCCCGACCAGGGCGACGGCGACCGCGACCACCACCCAGACGCCGGCCGTGTGCGCCAGCGCCGCGCCGAGCACCCGGGCGAGGTCACCGGGGTCCCCGGTGGAGACCGCGCGGGCCGCACCCATGCCGAGCCCGCCGAGCCCGAGCAGCACGAACGTCCCGGCGAGGGTGATCAGGACGTGCCCGCCCAGCCAGCGGCTCCGCGAGGTCGCGGTGGCCAGCACCGGCTCGGCGCGACCGGCGGCCTCCTCGGACCGGGCCCGCAGCGCCGCCGAGACCCCGTAGGCGGCCACCAGCAGCGCCGTCATGGTCAGCGCCACGCTGAGGAAGGCGTCGACCAGCCCGGCCGAGGAGGCATCGGGCAGGAAGGCGGCGACGTCGGGGTTGTCGGTCAGCAGCGTCTCCACCGACTCGGCGAGGGCGCCGTAGACCGCGCCCAGCAGCGCCACCCCGACCGCCCAGCCGAGCAGGGCGCCGCGGTGCAGCCGCCAGGCCAGGCCCAGGGGTGAGAGCAGTGACCGCGGGGCCACCGCGGCCGCGGGGCGGGGCTGCACCAGCCCGGCACCGAGGTCCCGCCGGTCCAGCACCTGGGCGGCCGCCGCCAGCGCCAGCCCGCCACCGGCCACGCTCAGCAGCAGCGGCCACCAGCGGTCGTCGGACCAGGGGTGGCTGGCCTGGGCCCAGCCCACCGGGGACGCCCAGGACAGTCCGTTGCCCTCGACGTCGCCGATGGCCCGCACCACCAGGGACGCCCCGAGCAGGGCGCCGACCAGGCCGTACACCCCGCGCGCGGTGGAGACGACCTGGGCGGCCAGTGCGGTGAGCCCGGTGAACACCAGCCCGGTCGCCGTCGCCGAGGCGCCCAGCAGGAAGGAGCCGGTCGCGGGGAGGCCGCTGGCGGTGGCCCCGGCGCCGATCGCCGCCCCCAGTGCCGCACTGGCCAGCGCGGCGACGGCCGCGCCCGCGGCCAGCGGGGCGTGCCGGCCGATCCGGGTCGACCGGACCAGCTCGGTGCGCCCGAGCTCCTCGTCGGCGCGGGTGTGCCGCACGGTGGTGAACATGACCATCAGCGCCGCGACGACGGCGAGCGGGGTGGCCATCTCGAAGGCGACGGTGCCCGCGATCGTGTCCAGGCCCACCGGCGGGCCGGCGAGGGCGATCGAGGCGGCGTTGCTGCCCACGGAGACCCGGTAGGCGGCCAGCGAGCCGGGCGAGTCGTAGGTCGACTGGGCGGCGGCGGACTGCACGACCACCAGCAGGGTGCCGCCGACCACCCAGACGGGCAGCCGCACCCGGTCCCGGCGGAGCGCGAACCGGAGCAGCGCGCCGGTGCCGGTCAGCGCGGGGCGGGCGGTCACCGCGCGCCGTCCGCGGTGGCGGCCGTCTGGTCGTAGTGCCGGAGGAAGAGCTCCTCCAGGGTGGGCGGCGCGCTGTGCAGGGACCGCAGCCCGGCCTCGCTCAGGCAGCGCACCGCGGCGTCCAGCGCGTCGCCGTCGACGTCGAAGGCCACGCGGCCGTCGGTCGCCTCCAGCCCGTGCACCCCGGGCAGCTCGGCCAGCCCGGGCGCGGGGCGGTCGGTCTCCGCGGTGACCGCGGTGCGGGTCAGGTGGCGCAGCTCGGCGAGGGTGCCGCTCTGCACGGTGCGGCCCTGCCGGATGATGCTCACCCGGTCGCACAGCGCCTCCGCCTCGGCGAGGATGTGGCTGCTCAGCAGCACCGTGCGGCCCTCGGCACGGACCTCCTGCACGCAGCGCTGGAAGGTCGCCTCCATCAGCGGGTCGAGCCCGGAGGTCGGCTCGTCGAGCACCAGCAGCTCGGCGTCGGAGGCCAGCGCCGCGACGAGCGCGACCTTCTGCCGGTTGCCCTTGGAGTAGGTCCGCGCCTTCTTGCGCGGGTCGAGGTCGAAGCGCTCCAGCAGCTCGGCGCGCCGCCGGGGGTCCAGGCCGCCGCGCAGCCGGCCGAGCAGGTCGATCACCTCCCCGCCGCTGAGGGTGGGCCACAGGACGACGTCGCCGGGCACGTAGGCCAGCCGGCGGTGCAGGGCGACGGCGTCCCGCCAGGGGTCGCCGCCCAGCAGCCGCACGTCGCCGGAGTCGGCCCGCAGCAGCCCGAGCAGCACCCGGATCGTCGTGGACTTCCCCGCGCCGTTCGGGCCGAGGAAGCCGTGCACCTCCCCGGCGCGCACGGTGAGGTCCAACCCGTCCAGCGCCCGGGTGCGCCCGAAGGACTTCACCAGCCCGGACACCGCGATCACCTCGGTCATGGCGGCGAAGCTACACACGCTTCACAAACTTGTGAAGCTCATTGATGGTGATACAGGCGGGTAACCTCGCGTCCCGAGTGCAGGAGAGGAGGTCCGGTGGCCGACGAGGACGACGCCGAGCGGGTCGTGCTGCTCCGGTTCGTGGAGCGGTTCGCCCTGGTGCTGCGCGAGACCGGGATGCAGCCGATGGCCGCCCGGGTGCTCGCCTACGCACTCGCCGACGACGCCGACCGCTACACCGCGACCGAGCTCGCCGAGGGGCTCCAGGTCAGCCCCGCGGCGATCAGCGGCGCGGTGCGCCAGCTGGTGCAGATCGGGTTCCTGACCCGGGAGCGGGAGCCGGGCACGCGCAGCGACCTCTACGTGCTGCACGACGAGGACCTGTGGTCCCGGTTCTTCGCCGCCCGGCTGGGCGCCCTGGAGCACTACGAGCGGGTGGTCGCCGCGGGGGTGGCCGATCTCGGCGACGAGCGGCCCGGCGGCCGGCGGCTGGCCGAGACCCGGGACTTCTTCGCGTACTTCCGCGCGGAGCTCGCCGCGATGCTCGAGCGATGGCCCGCCGAGCGGGACCGGCGCGCCCGTAGGGTCGGCGCGTGACCTCACCCGCCCCCCGCCGCCCCAGTGAACGACTCGTCGCCCTGCTCGTGCTCGGCATCGCGGCCGTGTTGCTGGTCTCCAGCGTCACCTGGTTCGGCGCCGACCGGGCCGGCGTCGGCATCGGCCAGCTCGTGCTGGCCGTCGCGCTCGCGGTGGTCGGGTTCCTCCTGTACCGCCGCGCGCCGCGCGGCTGACCCGGGGGTCACGCGCTCTCGCGCACGACCAGCTCCGAGGGGAACAGCGTGACCGGAGCCGCGTCGTACCCGAGCACGGTGCCCGCGGCCCGGGCCGCGATCGCCTCGACCGGATGGGTCGCGGTGGTCAGCGACGGTCCGCTGAAGGCGGCCAGCGGCAGGTCGTCGAAGCCGGTGACCGCGACGTCGTCGGGCACCCGGCGGCCCAGCGCCCGCACCGTCCGGATCGCCCCGAGCGCCGTCTCGTCGCAGATGGCGTACAGCGCGTCGGTGTCCGGCCAGCGGCGCAACGCCTCGGCGGCACCGCGCCGGCCGCTCGCGGTGGTGTAGTCACCGGCCAGCACCCGATCGGGCAGCCCGGCGGCGTGCATCGCGGACCGGTGGGCGGCGACCGGGGGCTGCGCGCAGGGCAGCCACGGCGGCCCGGCCAGCATCGCCACGCGGCGACGACCGGACCGGAGGAGGTGCTCGGTGAGCGCAGTCGCGGCCATCGCGCCATCGACGTCGACGAGGGGGACGGCCGGCGAGCCGGCACCGATGGAGACGACCCGCCCGGCCAGCCGGGCTGGGACGGCGGCCAGGACCCGGGCGGTGGTGTTGACCAGGACCACCCCGGCGACCGAGCGGTCCCGGGCCAGCACGTCGAGGACGGGCGCCGGCGCAGCCAGCGGCAGCCACTGCAGCGCCACGCCGAGGCCTTCGCCGGCGCACTGCTGCGCGGCCGAACCGACCACCCGGGACACGTAGGGGCAGTCGACCAGGTCACCGTCCGACGCGCTGGTCACCGCGACGACCAGCCGGGTGCCCCGCCCGCGCACGAGCGCCCGGGCCACCGGGTCGGCGACGTAGCCGAGCTGTTGGACGGCGTCCCGCACCCGGGCGGCCGACGCGGCCGAGGCGGGACCGGAACCGGTCAGCACCCGGGACACCGTCGCCCGGGAAACCCCGGCGACCCGGGCCACGTGCTCGATCGTCACCGGGGGCCGGACCTCGCCCACGCTGCCTCCTCCGCCGGGGCCCCTGTCGTACCACCGCGGGAACCGGTGGGGAACCGCCCGCCCGGCTGGAACCGTTCTCAGCCGTCCGCGGGCTGGCCCCCGGGACCGGCCGGCCGATCGCCGGCGCGCTGCTGCCGGCGGTCGGCCGCGTGCTCCGCCGCCGTCCGCAGCAGCGCCGTGCTCCGGCCCCGCGGCCGCCGGTGGGCCTCCTCGGCCAGTTGCCGCATGGCGATGACCGACGCGGGCTCCCCGGTCATCGGGCCAGCTCGGTGACCGGGGCCTCGGCCAGCACGGTGCCGTCCGCGGCCAGGAAGCGGACCGAGGCCGCGGCTGGGCCGTCCCCCGCGCTGCCCACGCCGGAACCGGCGACCAGCGGCAGGGTGGTGAGGAGCGCCCCGTCGCCGTCCAGCACCTCGGCCACCGCGGCGTCCCGGGGCCCGCTCAGCGCGAGGTCCCCGCCCAGCGGCACCGCCAGCAGCTGATCGACCAGCGGGACGCCGGCTGGCTGCGGGTCGGCGGTCGACGCCGAGCCGGTGGTCGCCCCGTCGGCCTTCAGCCGGGTGGCGCCGACCACCAGCACCGTCGCGCCGGAGCGGAACGTGATCCCGGCCAGCACCAGCTCGCCGGACCCGGTCGGCCCCGCCGCGAGCAGCACGGGGGTCGCGCCGTCCATCCCGGACCCGTAGGCGCCCACCACCGTCCCCAGCACCTGCTGCAGCGTTTCCGCGGAGACCCGGGAGCGCACGCCCCGCGGGTCGGTGAGCCCCTCGACCGGGGACCGCGCGATCGCGGTGGCCCGGTCGGAGGAGACGTAGCTCATCGAGTCGAGCTCCTGCCCGTTGCGTGACACGACGGCCCGCACGCCGTGCGCCAGGCCGCGGAGCGTGCTGATCCGGCCGGCCGCCACGCCGTCCTCCCCGGGCAGCGGCCGCCGGTCCACCCGCTCCTCACCGTCCGCGGTCACGGTGGTGCCGTCCACCAGCTCGACGGTGTCACCGGGAAGGCCGACGACCACCAGCACACCGGACGACCCGCCGGCGGGGACGTCGAGGAACCCCAGCGGCTGGTTGCGGACCACCCGCTGGCCTCCGGTCGCCTGCGTCATCGCCGCCGGGACGGCGCCGGCCGGGCCGGTGAACCAGGTCCCGCTGAGCCGGCCGTCCGCGCTGCCCAGCACGAACGCGACCCGGACGCCGGCCACGTCGCCGGCCCAGGCCACCCGTCGGCTGTCGACGGGCGGAGGGGTGTCCGGGTCGAGCTCGTCGGCCCGCCACGGCAGGGCGGCCACCGCCTGCAGCCAGGCGCTGTCGTCGGCGAGGGGCCCCCGGGTGGGCAGGTCGTAGAGGCTCTGCGTGCTCACCCCCCGTGAGGGTGCGGCGGCATCGACCGCGGTGCCGGGCTCGGGCAGCAGGGCGCCCACCACCGGGACGGCGCCGAACACCAGCGCCACGGACAGCCCGACGCCGGCGACGGCGGCCTGGTGGCGGCGCCGACGGCGGTGCCGGTCGCGGGTGCGGGTCACCAGGTCCCGCGGGTCGGGGGCCAGTGGGGTGGGCCGGTTCGCCAGGTGCGACCGCAGCTCGATCTCGACGTCGATGAGGTCCACGTCAGCACTCCAAGTGGGCAGGGGTGGGGAGCTCGCCGAGCACGGCACGCAGCCGGGCGAGCCCTCGGGTGGTCTGGCTCTTGACGGTGTTCACCGAGCAGCCCAGCGCCGCGGCGGTGGCCGCCTCGCCGAGGTCCTCGCCGTAGCGGAGCACCAGCACCGCCCGCATCCGGGGCGGCAGGGTGGCCAGCGCGGTGGCCATGCGGTCCCGCTCGGCGACGTCGTCGGTCGGGTCGGGGCCGGCGACGTCGTGCGCCGGGAGCGAGACGATCTCCTGCGTCGTCCGCCGGCGTCGCCAGCTGGCCGCGCTGGTGACCAGCACCTTGCGCACGTAGGGGTAGGGGTCCGCGCGGGAGATCCGCCCCCCAGTGGCGGTAGGCCTTGAGCAGCGCCGTCTGCAGCAGGTCCTCGGCGTGACCGCGGTCGGCGGTCAGCAGGAACCCGACCCGCAGCAGGTCGTCGGAGCGCGCGGCGACGAACGCCTCGAACTCCGCCTCGTGATCGGCTCGCACCCGGTCTCCTCCCGCCGTCACCCCCTAGGACGCCGTGGGGGGCGCCGCAGGGGTGTCACCGTGACCGAGTCGTGACCTTCAGCCGTGCCAGGGGCGCTCGCGCGCCAGCTCCTCCCGGGCCACCGAGCGGACGTGCACCGCGTCGGGGCCGTCGACGATCCGCAGCGTGCGGGCGCTGGCGTAGAAGCGGGCCAGCACGGTGTCGTCGCTGACCCCGGCGCCGCCGTGCACCTGGATCGCCCGGTCGATCACGTCGCAGGCGACCTGGGGCGCGGCCACCTTGATCGCGGCGATCTCGGTGCGCGCGCCCTTGGCACCGTGCCGGTCGATCAGGTCGGCGGTCTTGAGCACCAGCAGCCGGGCGGAGTCGATCTCGATGCGCGAGCGGGCGATCAGCTCCCGGACGGTGCCCTGCTCGGCCAGCGGGCGGCCGAAGGCGACCCGGGCCTTGGCCCGCTCCACCATCAGCGCCAGCGCCCGCTCGGCCATGCCGATCGCGCGCATGCAGTGGTGGATGCGGCCGGGGCCCAGCCGGGCCTGGGCGATCATGAAGCCGTCGCCCTCGCCGGACAGCAGGTTCGCCACCGGCACCCGGACGTCGGTGAACCGCAGCTCCGAGTGCCCGTGCTGGTCCTGGTAGCCGAACACCGGCAGGTGCCGGACGATCTCCAGCCCGGGGGTGCCCCGCGGCACCAGCACCATCGACTGCTGCCGGTGCGCGGCGCCCCCGGGGTCGGTCTTGCCCATCACGATGAACACCTGGCAGCGCTCGTCGGCGGCACCGCTGGTCCACCACTTGCGCCCGTTGACCACGTACTCGTCGCCGTCCCGGACGATCGAGGTCTGGATGTTGCGGGCGTCGGAGCTGGCGACGTCGGGCTCGGTCATCGCGAACCCCGACCGGATCTCCCCGGCCAGCAGCGGCTCGAGCCAGCGCGTCTTCTGCTCCGGGGTCCCGAAGAGCATCAGGGTCTCCATGTTGCCGGTGTCCGGGGCCCCGCAGTTGGTCACCTCCGGCGCGATCACCGGTGACCAGCCGGTCACCTCGGCGACGCCGGCGTACTCCAGGTTGCTCAGCCCGGAGAGCTCGGGGGAGAAGAGGTTCCACAGCCCGCGGGCGCGTGCCTCCGCCTTGAGCTCCTCGAGCACCGGTGGGTGCCCGTGGTCGTCATGGCCGCGCGAAGCGCGCCAGGCGTCGTACACCGGCTCGGCGGGGAACACCCGTTCCCGCATGAAGTCCCACATCCGGCCGGTGACGTCCTCGGCCCGGGCGGACAGGCTGAAGTCCATCCCCGGACCGTAGCGGTGCGGACGCACGACCGCCCCGGACGCCGGGTGGCGGCCGGGGCGGCGGTGTCGGTGCGGGGCTGGGTCAGCGGGTGCGCAGGGACTCGTCCCGGCCCCGGTCGACCGCGTCCTTCACAGGGCCGAGCGCGATGGCCAGGCCGGCGATGACACTGACCAGGTGCAGCCAGTTGTCCGCCCAGTTGATGCTGAGGAAGTTCAGCGGCTCCTCCTCGCCGGCGGCGAACAGGCCGTAGACGAACGCGGCGCCGTAGCCGACGGCGAGCAGCCACCCGTAGGTCCGGGCGGTGCTGAGCTTCCGGGCCAGCGCGATGCCGGCCAGGCCGATCACCAGGTGCACGATGTTGTGCAGCGGGTTGATGGAGAACCCGAGCAGGGTCTCGTCGGTGTGCGCGGCGAAGTCGTCGAAGCCGGTGATGAAGAAGCCGATGATGCCGATCAGCGTGTAGATCACGCCGATCGCCATGGCCAGCATCTGCGGCCAGGTCATTCCCCGGTTGCCGGTGTTGCGGTCTGCTGCAGTCATGGGTGCCCTCCGTGTCGTCGGGCCGCCGGATCTCAGCGGGCCATCGCAGGGAGTTCCCAGGCATGATCACCCGAAACGGCCGTCACCCGCTCGGGTGACGGCCGTTTCCGGATCGTGACCTCAGGCGGGGCGGGGGGTGGCCTTCGGGCGGCGGACGACGAACGGGCCGATGGCCAGCAGGTCGACCGGCGCCGAGCCGAAGCACTCGAGGGCGTCGCGCGGGTCGTCGACCATCGGGCGCCCGGCGGTGTTCAGGCTGGTGTTGACCACGACCGGGATGCCGGTGCGGCGCTCGAACGCCGAGATCATCCGGTGCACCAGCGGTTCGGTGGCCGGGTCGATGGTCTGGATCCGCGCGGTCCCGTCGACGTGGGTGACGGTGGGGATGCGGTCCTTCCACTCCGGGGCCACGTCGTGCACGAAGAGCATGTACGGCGAGGGGATCGGGCCGCGGCTGAAGATCTCCGGGGCCCGCTCCAGCAGCACCATCGGCGCCACCGGGCGGAACTGCTCACGCCCCTTGACGTCGTTCATCCGCTCGAGGTTGGCCTCGAAGCCGGGGTGGGCGAGCAGCGAGCGGTGCCCGAGCGCCCGGGGGCCGTACTCGCTGCGGCCCTGGAACCAGGCGACGACGCCGTTGTCGGCCAGCACCTCGGCGACCGCCTCGGCGACGTCGTCCGGGCGCTCGTAGTCGATCGCGGCGGTGACCAGCCACTGCTCGATCTCGTCGTCGCTCCAGCCACGGCCCAGCGCGGCCCCCGGCATCGGCTCGGTGGTCTCCCCCAGCTCGGTGGCGACGTGCAGCGCGGCGCCCAGGGCCGTGCCGGCGTCGCCGGCGGCGGGCTGCACCCAGACCTCCTCGAACGGGCTCTCGGCCAGGATCCGGGTGTTGGCCACGCAGTT
Source organism: Modestobacter sp. SYSU DS0290 (assembly GCF_054050955.1). Lineage (NCBI taxonomy): Bacteria > Bacillati > Actinomycetota > Actinomycetes > Geodermatophilales > Geodermatophilaceae > Modestobacter > Modestobacter sp. SYSU DS0290. The sequence continues at coordinate 79,563 of NZ_JBJHAI010000005.1, read as the reverse complement.
GAGCGCGGTGCCGCCGGCCAGGGTCAGCGTCTTCTCGCCGGTCTGCTCGTGCACCCAGCGGGCCAGGTCGACCAGCACCTCCTCCAGCCGCGTCTGCACGCTGGCGGCGAGGTCGGCGTGGTCGGAGGTCCACTGGTCGCCCTTGCGGAGCCGGGGGGCGAACTCGGTGAAGTCGATCTTCTCGGTGCGGAAGCCGCCGTCGTCGGTGGCGCGGATCAGCTCGGACAGCTCGCCGAGGAACCGCGGCTTGCCGTAGGAGGCCATCGCCATGACCTTGAACTCGTCGGAGCTGCGCAGGAAGCCGAGGTGGTCGGTGAGGTCCTCGTACATCAGGCCCAGCGAGTGCGGCAGCGCCTGGCCGGCGAGCACCTCCAGCTGGCCGTCGACGTACCGGCCGGCCAGGTGGCTGTGCGCCTCGCCGCGGCCGTCGAGCACCAGGACGGCGTTGTCGCGCTGCGGGGCGGCCTTGCCGGCCGAGGCGGCGTGCGCGACGTGGTGCTTGACGAAGCGGACCTTCGCCGGGTCCAGGCCGGGCAGCGCATGGGCCAGGAAGTCCGGGGCCATCTCGGCGTACTTCTTGCGCATGACGTCGCCGGGGTCGTTCAGCCCGGACTCCTCCGGGGTGCCCATCAGGGCCGGGTCGAAGGAGTAGGCGACCGCGTCGAGCTCCTCGGGCCGGATGCCGGCCTCCTCGAGGCACCAGGCCGCGGCCAGCTCGGGCTGCTCCCAGGCGCTCCAGGGCAGCGGGCGCTTGCCGTGCTTGCGCCGGCTGAACCGCTCCTCCTCCGCCGCGGCCACGACCTTGCCGTCGACGACCAGGGCCGCCGCCGGGTCGTGGTAGATGGCGTTGATGCCCAGGACCTTCACGCGCGTGCTCCTCCCGGCCGGGCTCGTTCGCCCGGTCCGCGTTCATGATCAAGCCGCCGCGGGGAACCCGCACGGCGAAAGGGCGTAGATCACCCGGCCGTGCGTCCGGTCAGCAGCTGGTTGTCCACGACGGCCTTGAGGGCGAGGGTCTTGTAGCCGACCTCCTCGAAGAGCACGACCACCCGGTCGTCCTCGTGCCGCATGACGATGCCCGGGCCCCACTCGGTGTGCTGCACGGCCATGTCGACCGGGAAGGGGTGATCGGCGTCGGCGGTGTGCTGCTCGGTGGAGAGCCCCGCGCTGCAGTTGTCGCAGTTGCCGCACGGCTCGTCGAGCTGCTCGCCGAAGTACCCCAGGAGGAACTGGCGGCGGCACCCGGTGGTCTCGGCGTAGCCGCGCATCATCTCGATCCGGCTCTCGTCGACGCGGATGTGGTGCTCGGCCAGTTCGCGGGCGGCTGCGGCGGCCTCGCCCGGTGCCGGGGCGTCCGGGGCCGGGGACGCCGTCCCCTCGTCGTCGAGCACCACCGCGCCCGCCTGCTCCAGCAGGTTCAGGTCGCGGACCAGCGGCGTGGCGGCCCGGCCGGTCTCCTCGCGCAGCTCCTTCACGTCGACGCCGTCCATCCCGGCCTCGACGCCGGCCCGGACCAGGCCGGCGACCTGCTGGAGCTCCTCCTCCGCCGGGGCGCCGGCGGCGAAGAACTTGCGGATGCCCAGGTCCTCCTGCCGGTAGACCAGCACCGCGGTGGCCGGCTCGCCGTCCCGGCCGGCCCGGCCGATCTCCTGGTAGTAGCTGTCGATGGAGTCGGCGGGCTCGGCGTGCACCACGAACCGGGTCTCGGGCCGGTCGATGCCCATGCCGAAGGCGGTGGTGGCGACCACGACGTCGAGCTCGCCGGCCATGAAGGCCCGCTGCACCTCATCGCGGTCGCTCTTCTTCAGCCCCGCGTGATAGGCCTGCGCCCGCAGCCCGCGCTCGGTGAGCGCCTGCGCGAACTCCTCGGTGCCCCGGCGGGTGGCGCTGTAGAGGATCCCGGTGCCCTGCTCGGTCAGCTCGGTGACCCGGTCCAGGACTGCGGTGTGCTTGCCCTGCGCGTCGGCGTGCTGCTCGACCTCCAGCCGGATCTCCGGCCGGTCGAAGCCTGCGACGACGACCTCCGGGTCGCGCATCTCCAGCCGCTCGACGATCTCCGCGCGCACCGGCGGGGCCGCGGTTGCGGTCAGCGCCAGCACGGTCGGGTGGCCGAGCTGCTCGACCACGCCGCCCAGGCGCAGGTAGTCGGGGCGGAAGTCGTGCCCCCAGGCGGAGACGCAGTGCGCCTCGTCGACGACGAACAGTGCCGGCCCCGCCTCGCGGATGGCCTCGACGACCTCGGGCTTGGCCAGCTGCTCCGGGGCGAGGAAGCAGTAGCGGACCGTTCCGTCACGGAGCTCGTCGAGGACCGTCTGCTGGTCACCGCCGGACAGGCTGGAGTTGAGCACGGCAGCCCGCCCGACCGTCTCCTCGCCGAGCTCCGCCAGCCGCTGCACCTGGTCGCGCTGCAGGGCGATGAGCGGGGAGACGATGAGCACCGGGCCGTCGAGCAGCGTGCCGAGCACGGTGTACACCGCCGACTTGCCGGCGCCGCTGGGCAGCACCGCCAGGGTGTCCCGGCCGGCGGCGACGGCCTTCATCGCCTCCTCCTGACCGGGGCGGAAGTCCTCGAACCCGAGCACCTCCCGGGCGGTCTCCCGGATGCGCCGGGTGCGCGCCGACGCGGAGCCGCCGACGGGGTTCTGCTGAGCGGTGCTGGTCACCGGCGGCATCTGCCCGACCCCCGAGATCGGCAAACGACGCCCGGGTGCGGCGCTGGTCAGCTCAGCCGGTCGGCGAGCACGGCCGCGCCGACCGCCACGGCCACCAGGAGCAGCAGCCAGCCCCACAGCGCGGCGGTGACCAGCCGCTCGTCGCGCCGGCGACGCGCGTCGGCGACGGCCGGCGGGACGAACGGGTCGACCACCGGGTCGGCCGAGCCGCGCAGGGCCAGCGTGCCCGCGCCGAGCGCCAGGAGGCCGAGCGCCGCCGTGACGGCGGCCGGCACGCCCAACGCGAACCGGTCGTCGAGCAGCTGGTCGACGGCGACGAGGGCGGCGAGCGTCCCGATCACGGCCAGGAACCCTCGCGCGACCCGGGCCCGCGAGCTGGAGACGAGCTGCGTCAGCGCCCAGGGCCCACCCAGCGCGGCGAGCAGGGCGACCAGCAGCGTTCCCGGCCCCAGTGCGGTCGGCTCGCCGTCGGCCAGGCTCATCGCGCCGTCCGCCAGCCAGCTGCCGCCCACCGCGAACGCGGCGGCGACCAGCCCCTCGTGCACCCGCTCGCGGGCCGGGGTCGGGGGTCGGTCCGCCGTCAGCGCCGCGGCGTAGTCCTCCGGGGCGCCGAACGCCGCGACCGGGCTCTCCCCGCTGTCGGCGAGGTGTGCGCGGACCTCGGTGAGCACCTCCCCGATGCGCGGGCCCGGGACGTCGCGCACGCGCAGCGCGACCAGGAGGTCGTCGCAGTACCGGTCGACGGCGCGGGGGGCGGCCACGGGCTGGGCGGTGGGATCGGTCACGGGGTGCCTCCGGTCGGGACGGGGTCGGGCAGCAGGTCGGCCGTGACCTGGGCGAAGGCCCGCCAGGAGGCACCCTGCTCGCGCAGGCGCCGCCGGCCGGCGGGGGTGGCGCTGTACCACTTGCGTCCGGGTCCGGACTCGCCCTCGCGCCAGGTCGCGGCGACGGCGCCGTCCTCCTCCAACCGGGCCAGCAGCGGGTAGAGGGTGCCGCCCTTGACGACGCCGAAGCCGGCCTCCTCCAGGTCGGCGGCGATCCGGTAGCCGTAGGTCTCCCCGCGGTCGACCACGGCGAGGACGGCCAGCTCGAGCACGCCGCGCAGCCACTGCGCAGGCCAGGGGTTCGGGGCTCCCGAGGGCGGGGACACACCTAGATGGTGAACCTACCTAGGTAGCAACGCAACCACGCTCGCCGACGTGTCCCCCCACGGGGTCACCGCCAGGTGGGCAGCCAGTACCGCAAGTCCAGCAGGTCGGGGTCGGTCGGCAGTCCCAGCCAGAGCGGGGCGAAGAACGCGAATGCCGCGACCGACAGGACGGCGACCCCGGCGCCGACCAGCCGGGGGCGTGGCCCGACCTGGACCGCCCGGACCAGCGCGAGGGCGATGAACGGCACCGCCGGCACCAGGTAGAAGAAGTAGCCGGGCTTGCCTGCGGCGAGCCACGGGGCCCACAGCAGCAGCAGCGGCACGAGGATGCTGGCGGCGATCCCGTCCCGGCGGGCGGCGGCGCGCCACAGCAGCACCGGGTAGGCCAGCAGCGCCGGCCACCACAGCGCGGGGCTGCCCAGCTGCACGATGCGGGCCTTGGTGCCCGGCGGGACGGCGCACTCGTCGGGGTCCGCGGTGGTGGCGCACTCCGCGGCATAGGTGAGGACCGGGCGCTGCAGCCAGGGCCAGCCCAGCGGGCTGGACCGGTACGGGTGGGTGGCCTCGAGCCTCCCGTGGTAAGCGACCACGTCGGCCTGGTCGGCCACCCAGGTCTGCAGCCGGTCACCCGCAGACGTGCCGCAGTCGCCCTCGGCGCAGGCGGTCTCGTAGGCCCGGCTGTCGGAGTAGGAGGTGAAGAAGCCGGCGTAGCTGGTCAGGTAGACCGCGGCGGGGACGAGCAGCAGGCTCAGCACCCCGCCGGCGGCGACGGCCAGGCCGCGGCGGGCCGCGCGGCGCAGCTCCTCGCCCCGACCGGCGAGCTCGGTGCCGAGCACCAGCAGCCCGGCGGCGGCCACCGCGAGCAGCCCGGACCACTTGGTGGCCACGGCCAGTCCCAGGGCGACCCCGGCCAGCCACCGGTACCGGGAGCCCAGCAGCGACCGGAGCAGCGGTTCGCCCGGTCCGCGGGCGGCCCGGCGCGCGTCCCGGTCCACCAGCACCAGCCAGAACGCGGCGACGACGAACAGCCCGAGGGTGGCGTCGAGCATGGCGATCCGGCTGGTCGTGACCGCGAGTCCGTCCAGGCAGACCAGCAGCGCCGCCAGCGCAGCGGGCGCGGGGCGCCGGAACAGCCGCAGGCCGCTGAGGTAGGTCAGCAGGACGGTCAGGGAGCCGGCGACCGCCACCCCGAGCCGCCAGCCGGTGGGAGTGGCGCTGCCGAACAGCTCGATGCCCAGGGCGATGACCCACTTGCCCATGGGTGGATGGACCGGCCGGCCCTCCTCGACGCCGCGGTTGAGGTAGTCCACGGCGTCCTGCACGTAGTACTTCTCGTCGAAGTACAGGCGGCCGGGGTCGCCGAGCGCCCAGAGCCGGACGCCTGCGGCCAGCAGGAGGAGCGCGAGCGGCAGTGCCCAGACCCACAACGGGCGGCGCCGGAAGGCGCCGCCCGTTGCTCGGTGCTCCACGTCGGGAGCGACTGTGCTCATCGCATCAGCCGTTGTCCTCGGTGCTGTACTCGGTCTCGGTCTCGGTGTTGACCTCGGTCTCGGTCTCCACCGTCTCGGTCTCGGTGGACACCTCGGTCTCGGTGGGCTCGAGGGTCTCGGTGACCTCGGTCGACTGCTCCTCGGTCTCCGTGACCTGCTCGGTCTCGGTGACGTCGACGGTGCCCTCCTCCTCGGCGCCACAGGCGCCGACGCCGAAGACGACCAGGCCGGAGAAGGAGGCAGCGGCAACGCCGCGGATGATGCGGTTCATGGGTGACTCCTGAGCTCGGGTGAAACGGTCCCCCGTCCCATGACCGCGCCTCCGGGGAGGTACCCACGGGAGCGGGTAACGATCCGGTCACGCCTGTGCCGCAACCGTTGCACGATCGTGTCCTCGCTCAGGTGTCCTCCGGCCGGAGGGCGGCAATGGCTCCGATCGTGACCCTTCGAGACGTGTGCGTCTGCATCCCCACCTACCAGGAGCGCGAGAGCCTGCCCCGCACCCTCAGTGCCGTGCTGGAGGCGGTCCCGGACGCGCACGTCCTGGTCATCGACGACGCCAGCCCGGACGGCACCGGCGCCCTGGCCGACCGGATCGCCGCCGCGGACCCCCGGGTGCACGTGCTGCACCGACCGGGCAAGGCCGGCCTCGGCCCGGCGTACGTCCAGGGCTTCCGCTGGGCCCTGGACCAGGGGTACGACGTCATTGCGCAGATGGACGCCGACGGGTCGCACCGGGCCGAGGACCTGCCGCGGCTGCTGGACCGGCTGGCGACCGCCGACGCCGTGCTCGGCTCCCGCTGGGTCCCCGGTGGCAGCGTGCGCAACTGGCCGCGGCGCCGGGAGCTGCTCAGCCGCGGTGCGAACCGCTACGTCCAGCTCGCCCTCGGCCTGCCGTTGGGCGATGCGACCGGGGGCTTCCGCGCCTTCCGGCGGCAGGCGCTCGAGTCGCTGGACCTGGGGTCGGTGCAGTCGCAGGGCTACTGCTTCCAGATCGACATGGCCCGGCAGGTGTGGTCCCGCGGGTTGCGCCTGGCCGAGGTGCCGATCGTCTTCGCCGACCGGGAGTTCGGGCAGAGCAAGATGAGCGGCCGGATCATCCGGGAGGCGCTGGTCCGCGTGGGCATCTGGTCGCTGGCCTCGCTGCGGCCGGCGAGGACCGGGGCGCAGCCGGTCCGCGGCCGGCACCCGGTGCTGCTCCGCCGCCGCGTCCCGGCGTGACCCGGAGTCCGCATCTGCGGAGTCTGACTGGCTTGTAGGCCCGCGTTTGCGGCCGCTACGGTGCGCGAGTGGCCACCACCTACCGCATCGCCGAGGCCGCGCAGCTGCTGGGCGTGAGCGACGACACCGTGCGGCGCTGGATCGAGGCCGACCGGCTCGCCGCGCACCGCGACGCGGGCCCCGCGCAGGTCGACGGGGCCGACCTGGCCCGGGTCGCCGCCGAGCTGCACGACGCCCCGGCGCCGGGGGTCACCCGGTCGTCGTCGGCCCGCAACCGGATGGCCGGGATCGTCACCCGGGTGCTGCGGGACGGCGTGATGGCCCAGGTGGAGATCCAGGCCGGGCCCTTCCGGCTGGTGTCGCTGATGAGCCGGGAGGCCGCCGACGAGCTGGGCCTGGAGGTCGGCGCCCGCGCGGTGGCCACGGTGAAGGCCACCCAGGTCAGCGTGGACGTGCCGTGAGTGAGCACCGCAGCGAGCGCCGGCGAGTGAGGAGCGGAGCGAGCGCCCACCTGCCGGGTCATCGTGCGGTGAGGAGGGGGCTGGTCCTCACCGCGGCGGGCGTGCTGCTGCTCACCGGCTGCGGTGCCCCGGCCGCCGGGGACGACCGCACGCTCACCGTCCTCGCCGCCGCCTCGCTGACCGACGTCTTCACCGACCTCGGCGCGGAGCTGGAGGCGCAGGACCCCGGGCTGACCGTGCGGTTCACCTTCGCCGGCAGCTCCACGCTGGCCACCCAGCTCACCCAGGGCGCCCCGGCGGACGTCTTCGCCTCGGCCGACGAGCCGCAGATGGCGGTGGTCACCGCCGCGGGCCTGGCCGAGGACCCGGTGGTGTTCGCCGGCAACGTCCTGGAGATCGCCGTTCCGGCCGGCAACCCGGGCGGGGTCACGGGGCTGGCCGACCTCGCCGACGAGGACCTCACCCTCGCGGTCTGCGCGGCCGCCGTCCCGTGCGGCGCCGCGGCCCGGGCGGTCCTCGCCGACACGGGCGTCAAAGCCCGGCCGGACACCGAGGAGGAGGACGTCCGGGCCGCCCTGACCAAGGTGCAGCTGGGCGAGGTGGACGCGGCGCTCGTCTACGCCACCGACGTGCGGGCCGCCGGTGACCGGGTCGAGGGCATCCCGGTCCCGGAGGCCGGCCGGCAGGTCAACGCCTACCCGATCGCCGTGCTGGCCGACGCGGCGAATCCGACCGCGGCGCAGGCCTTCGTGGACCTGGTGCGCGGCGACGCCGGGCAGCAGGCGCTCGCCGACGCCGGGTTCGCCGTCCCGTGAGCACCCGTCGGCACCGGGACGCCGGGGTCCCGGCGCCGCTGCTGGTGCCGGCGGTGGTGGCCGTCGTGTTCCTGGTGCTGCCGCTGCTCGGCCTGGTGCTGCGGGCACCCTGGTCGCAGCTGCCCACCCTGCTCGCCGAGCCGGCGGTGGGCCAGGCGCTGCGGCTGTCGCTGCTCTCGGCCACCCTGGCCACCGGTCTGTCCCTGCTGCTCGGCGTCCCGCTCGCCTGGGTGCTGGCCCGCTCCCGGGCACGCGGGCGCAGCGTGCTCCGGGCGCTGGTGACCGTGCCGCTGGTGCTGCCCCCGGTGGTCGGCGGCGTCGCGCTGTTCCTGGTGCTCGGTCGGCAGGGGATCGTCGGGCAGCAGCTGTACGAGGTGTTCGGCTGGACGGTCCCGTTCACCACCACCGCCGTCGTCCTCGCCGAGACGTTCGTCGCGATGCCGTTCCTGGTGATCAGCGTGGAGGGGGCGCTGCGCGCCGCCGACGCCCGGTTCGAGGACGCCGCGGCCACCCTCGGCGCCGACCGGTGGACGACGTTCCGCCGGGTCACCCTGCCGCTGGTCGCGCCGGGGATCGCCGCCGGTGCGGTGCTGTGCTGGGCGCGGGCGCTGGGCGAGTTCGGCGCGACGATCACCTTCGCCGGGAACTTCCCCGGGACGACGCAGACGATGCCGCTGGCGGTGTACCTGGCGCTGCAGTCGGACCCGGACGCCGCGATCGCGCTGTCCCTGGTGCTGCTCGCCGTCTCGCTGGCCACCCTGCTGCTGCTCCGCGACCGCTGGCTCGGACGGGCGGCGGCATGAGCCTGGACGCGCACGTCGTCGTCGACCGGGGTGGGTTCGCCGTCGACGTCGAGCTCTCCGTCGCCGACGGCGAGGTGCTCGCGGTGCTGGGCCCCAACGGGGCGGGCAAGTCCACCGTCCTGCGGGTGCTCGCCGGGCTGCTGCGCCCGGACGGCGGCCGGGTCCGGGTCGACGACGAGCTGTGGGACGCACCGGGCGTGCACCTCACCGCGCACCGCCGCCCGCTGGGCATGGTCTTCCAGGACCACCTGCTGTTCCCGCACCTGACGATCACCGAGAACGTCGCCTTCGGCCTGCGCGCCCGCGGAGCCCGTCGCGCCGACGCCCGGGCGGTGGCGACGGGCTGGCTGGACCGGGTGGGGCTCGGCGAGCTCGGTGGGCGGCGTCCCGGGCAGCTCTCCGGTGGGCAGGCGCAGCGCGCTGCGCTGGCCCGTGCGCTGGTGGGCGACCCGCGGGTGCTGCTGCTGGACGAGCCGCTCTCGGCGCTGGACGCGCGCACCCGGCTGGCGGTCCGGGCCGAGCTGCACCGGCACCTGGCCGACTACGCCGGCTGCGCGGTGCTGGTGACGCACGACCCGGTGGACGCGATGGCGCTGGCCGGCCGGGTGCTGGTGGTCGAGGACGGGCGGGTCGTGCAGACCGGCACGCCGGCGGAGGTGGCCCGGCGGCCGCGCACCGACTACGTCGCCCGGCTGGTCGGCCTGGTGCTGCTGCCCGGGGTGGCATCCGGGACGTCGGTCGCCCTCGACGACGGCGGCCGGGTGTCGATCGCGGAGACCGTGCACGGTCCGGTGTTCGCCGCCCTCCGGCCGGAGTCGGTGGCGCTGCACCTGGCGCGCCCCGAGGGCAGTCCGCGCAACGCGTGGCCGGTGGAGCTGGTGGCCGCGACGCCGCACGGCTCGGTGGTGCGGTGCGACCTGGCCGGGGAGGTGCCGCTGACCGCCGACGTCACCGCGGCGTCCTTCGCCGAGCTGGCGCTCGCCCCGGGCGCCCGGGTCTGGGCTGCGGTGAAGGCCAGCGAGGTCACCGTCTACCCCCGCTGAGAGAGTGGGTGGATGACATCGGACGCGCCCGTCGCCGGCCTGGTGCTCGCCGCCGGGGGCGGCCGGCGGTACGGCATGCCCAAGGCCCTGGTCGAGTACCGGGGCAGCCTGCTGGTCGAGCGGGCGGTCCGGACGGCGGCCGCGGTGTGCGACCCGGTGCTCGTCGTCCTCGGCGCCTCCGCCGTCGAGGTGTGGCAGCGCGCGGACCTCTCCGGCGCCACCGTGCTGGCCAACCGCGACTGGGAGACCGGGATGGCCTCCAGCCTGCGCACCGGCCTGGACGGGTTGCGCGGCTGGCCCGGCCGGGCCGACGCCGTGCTGGTGCAGCTGGTCGACATGCCGGGGATGACGCCGGAGGCGCTGGCCCGGGTGGCCGCGCACGCCGCTCCGGACGTCCTGGCGGTCGCCACCTACGACGGGGTCCGCAGCCACCCGGTGCTGCTGGGCCGCGAGCACTGGGCCGGGGTGGCCGCTGCCGCGACCGGTGACGAGGGCGCCCGCGGCTACCTGGCCGGCCGCGACGTCGTCGAGGTCGACTGCACCGGCCTGGCCGACCCCACCGACCTGGACGTGCCCCCGGCCGGCTGACCCGCGCGGGTACCGTCGCGCCCGTGAGCACGCTGCTGGCCCGGGTCACCGACGAGCCGCTCTCGGTGGCCGAGCACGAGGACGCCGTCGCCGAGAGGGCGGCCGGTGCGGTGGTCTCCTTCGCCGGCGTCGTGCGCGACCACGACGGCGGCCGGTCGGTCACCGAGCTGGAGTACGTCGGCCACCCCACGGCCCCGGAGCTGATCGCCGAGATCGCCGCCGAGTTCGCCGCGCGCCCGGAGGTCCGCTCCGTCGCCGTCTCGCACCGGATCGGCCTGCTGGGCATCGGCGACGTCGCGCTGGCGTGCGCGGTGAGCGCCGCCCACCGCGGCCAGGCGTTCACCGCCTGCGCCGAACTGGTCGACGAGGTGAAGGCCCGGTTGCCGATCTGGAAGCGGCAGGTGTTCACCGACGGCCAGGAGGAGTGGGTGGCCTGTCCGTGACCGGTGGGGCGCCTGGGGTGTGGCTGCTTGCCCGTCATCGATCCGTCATGACATAACAGAACCGCTCGGCCTCTGATCCGGGACGGGGAGGTGGGCATGGCGGCGCAGCACGAGGGCGGCGAGCGGGAGCTCGAGCTGATGCCGATGGGCTTCATGTCCGTCGACCGCGAGTGGCGGATCACCTACCTCAACGCCGCGGGCGAGGCGTTCGTCGGGCGTTCGCGCGAGGAGCTGGTCGGTCGCGACTACTGGTCGGTCTTCCCGCCCAACGTCGACAACGAGTTCGGCCGCACCTTCCGCGAGTGCGTGGCCACCGGGCGCCCGGCCGTCATCGAGGCCTTCTACCCGCACCCGCTGTACGCCTGGTTCGAGGTGCGCGCGGTGCCCAGCGAGGCCGGTCTGGCGATGTACTTCATCGACGTCACCGACCGGCGGGCCGCCCAGGACCGGCTGGCGATGCTGGCCCGGGTCAGCGCGGAGCTGGCCGGCACCCTGGACGTCGACACCGCGGCTGCCCGCATCCCGCGGCTGATCGTCCCGGTGATGGGCGACTGGTGCATCCTCACCGTCCTCGACGACGACGGGCGTCCGCGCGACGTCGGCTGGTGGCACGTCGACCCGGCGAGGCGGGCACTGGTGGAGCGGTACGCGGAGGTCCGGCTGTCGTCGATGCCGGCCACCTCGCCGGTGGTGCGCGCCCTGCTCGGGGAGACGGTGGTCGCCCCGGGTGCCGACGTCACCGACCTGCTGCCCGAGTGCGAGGCCCGGGAGCTGCTGCAGCTGCTGGCCCCCGGTTCCGGGGTGACCCTGCCGCTGCGCGGACGGGGCCGCACCCTCGGCGTCCTCACCCTCTACTTCGACGACGGCCGCGCGCCCAGCGAGGCCGACCTGGCCACCTCCCAGGAGGTCGCCGACCGGGCCGGGCTGGTGCTGGACAACGCCCGGTTGTTCGACCAGCAGCGGCAGCTCGCCGAGGCCCTGCAGCGCAGCCTGCTCACCGGCGGCTACGAGGACGACCAGGCCGAGGTGGTGGTCCGCTACACCCCGGCGGCGGAGGCCGCGCGGGTCGGCGGCGACTGGTACGACGCGTTCACCCAGCCGTCCGGGGCGACGATGCTGGTGATCGGGGACGTCGTCGGCCACGACACCGTGGCCGCGGCGGCGATGGGCCAGCTGCGGGCGCTGCTGCGCGGGGTCGCCACCTACAGCGACGCCGGCCCGGGCGAGGTGCTCCGCGGGCTGGACGCCGCGATGGCGCAGCTGCACGTGGACACCTACGCCACCGCCGCGGTCGCCCGCTTCGAGCAGACCCCGGCGGAGGCCGCGCGGGGGCTCACCCGGATGCGCTGGAGCAACGCCGGGCACCTGCCGCCGCTGGTGATCCACCCCGACGGCACCCTCGCCGCGCTGGCCGACTGGCGCGGCGACCTGATGCTCGGGGTCGACGCCACCGCCCAGCGGGCGGAGTCGGTGGTCACCCTGGACTGCGGGACGACGGTGCTGCTGTTCACCGACGGGCTCATCGAGCGGCGCGGCGGCGACCTGGACGAGGGGATGGCGCGCCTGCGGCAGACCGCGGTCGAGCTCGCCGGCCTGCCGCTGGGTCAGCTGTGCGACGAACTGCTCGACCGGCTGGTGCACGGCCGGCCGGAGGACGACGTCGCGCTGGTCGCCATCCGCCTCGCGGCCCCGGTCCGCGTGGGCTGAGCGGGGTCAGCGGGCTCCGGCGCCGGCCAGCCCGTCGTCGTCCGGACGGCGGTGCGCCTCGTCGCCGTGTCCGGCCTGCTCCTCCTCGGCCTGCTCCTCCTCGGCCTCGCCCTCCAGCCGGCGGGCCTCCCCGTCGAGGGTCGCGGCCGCGTCGCCGTGCGACTGGCCCCAGACCTCCTCGGCGTGGCCCACGGCCTGCTCGACCTTGGCCCTGGCCTTGTCCCAGATGCTCATGCCTTGTTCCACACGCTCATGTCATCAACCTCCTGCAAAGGGCGGCAGGACGTCCACCACCGCACCGGGCGCCAGCACCAACGACCGGTCCCGGGTCTGCGTTCCGTCGACCAGGAACGAGCAGGCGGTGAGCACCCGCTCCAGCCGCTCGCCGTGGGCGTCGACGATCTGGCCGACCAGCTCCTCGAGGCTGGCCGCCTCCCGGGACTCGGTGGTCACGCCCGCCGCGGCCCGCGCCCCGGCGAAGTACCGCACGGTGACGGTCACCGGCCTCAGCCCCCGATCGCGGACATCGGCCGCGACGGCTGCAGGAACGACGGGTCGTCGATGCCGTGGCCGGGCAGCTTGCCCAGGGTGGCGATGCGCCAGCGGTCGGCCAGCTCGGCGTCGGTGGCGCCCTCGCGCATCGGGCCGCGCAGGTCGGACTCCTCGCGGGCGAACAGGCAGTTGCGCACCTGGCCGTCGGCGGTGACCCGGGTCCGGTCGCAGGCGCCGCAGAAGGAACGGGTGACCGAGGCGATCACACCCACCGTGGCGGGTCCGCCGTCGACCAGCCAGCGTTCGGCCGGGGCGGAGCCGCGGTCCTCGGTGGCGGGGGTGAGGGTGTGTGCGGTCGAGAGCCGCGCCAGGATGTCCTCACCGGTGACCATCCGGCCGCGGGTCCAGGCGTGGTGGGCGTCCAGCGGCATCTGCTCGATGAACCGCAGCTCGTAGCCCTGCTCCAGGCAGAAGTCGAGCAGCGGGACGGCGTCGACGTCGTTGATCCCGTGCAGCAGCACGGCGTTGACCTTCACCGGGGTGAGCCCGGCGTCCCGCGCGGCCCGCAGGCCGGCCAGCACGTCGTCGAGCCGGTCGCGGTACGTCAGCTGCTTGAACCGGTCGCGGTCCAGGGTGTCCAGGCTGACGTTGATCCGGTCCAGCCCGGCCTCGGCCAGCGCCGGCGCCATCCGGGACAGCCCGATCGCGTTGGTGGTCAGGGAGACCTCCGGCCGGGGGTGCAGCGCGGTGCTGGCCGCCACGATGCCCGGGAGCCCGGGGCGCAGCAGCGGCTCGCCGCCGGTGAACCGCACCTCGCGGACGCCCAGCAGCTCGACGCCGATCCGGACCAGCCGGACGACCTCGTCGTCGGTGAGCTGCTCCACCTTCGGGAGCCACTGCAGGCCCTCCGGTGGCATGCAGTACGTGCAGCGCAGGTTGCAGCGGTCGGTGAGCGACACCCGCAGGTCGGTGGCGACCCGGCCGTGCCGGTCCACCAGACCGCCGGTGCCCGGGGTGACCTGCGGGCGCACCCGCGGGTCGGGCAGGGGGCTGGAGGTCGTCACCGGGCCCAATGTAATGGCGGACGCGAGCCGTGGCGCGCTGCTACGTTCGGCACCGCCACCCGAGGGTCCGGCGGGCACCCCCGCACTCGCCTGTGGCCAGAGAGCGCGAGAACGAGAACCGTGTCACCCCGCACCGTCTTCTCCCCCTACGCCCAGCTGTTCGCCGTGCCCGGCGCCCGGGCCTTCTCGCTGGCCGGGTGGTTCGCCCGGGTGCCGATGGCGACGGTCGGGCTGGGGTCGGTCCTGCTCGTCGCCGGCGAGACCGGCAGCTACGCGCTGGCCGGCGCGGTCGCCGGCACGCTGTCGCTGTCCTTCGCGATCGCCAGCCCACAGTGGGCCCGGCTGATGGACCGGATCGGGCAGAGCCCGGTGCTGCGCTGGACGGCGCTGCTCTACCTGGTCACCGGCCTGGCCTTCGTCACCGTGGTGGTGACCGACGGGCCCCGCTGGGCCTGGTTCGCCCTGGCCGCCGTGTGCGGGGCCAGCGGCTCCAACGTCGGCTCGGTGGTGCGCAGCCGCTGGGCGCACGCGCTGCCGGACGCCGCGCAGCGGCAGACCGCCTTCGCATTCGAGTCGGTCGCCGACGAGGTGGTCTTCGTCGCCGCCCCACCCGCGGTCACCGTGCTCGCAGCCGCGGTGTCGCCGCCGGCCGGCTTCCTGACCGGGCTGCTGCTCGGCGTCGTCGGCGGGCTGGTGCTCTCCCGGCTGGAGGCGACCGCGCCGCCGGTGGAGCGGCGGGTGGCCGGTCAGCCGCGGCCCCGGGTGCGGGTGCTCACCGCCGGGTTGGTGGCGATCGCGGTCACCTACCTGGCGATGGGCATCGTCTTCGGTGCGATCGACGTCGTGGTCGTCGGGTTCGCCGATGCGGAGGGGCACCCGGCCGCGGCCGGCCTCGCGCTGTCCACGTACGCCGCCGGGAGCCTGGTCGCCGGGCTGGCCTACGGCGTGCTCCGGCTGCCCGGCACCCTGGTCAGCCGGTTCCTGGCCTGCGCCCTGCTCTTCGCCGCCGCAGCGCAGACGCTCCACCTGGTCGACTCGCTGCCGATGCTGGTCGGGCTGGCCTTCCTCGCCGGGCTGACCATCGCCCCGCTGCTGGTCGCGGGGATGTCGTTGGTCGAGTCACGGGTCCCGCGGGCGGCGCTGACCGAGGGGCTGACCTGGACCTCCACCGGGCTGACCGTGGGGGTGACCGCGGGCTCGGCACTGGCCGGAGCCGCCGTGGACGCCTGGGGTGCCGAGGGGGCGTTCGCCGTCCCGGCGCTCGGTGCGGCGCTGGCCGGGTTGGTCGGCGTCGCCGGGTGGCTGGTGCTGCGCCGTCCGGACGCGCCGGTGGTGGCGGAGGTCCCCACCCGGCGTGACGGAGAACTCACCACCTGACCCTTACGTCAGGGGAGGTTTGCCCGGCAGGGTGGGAGCCAGTGTCGCGCGGGCGTTCCGCCCTGCGCCGGAGATCCCCTGGAGACCTGCGTGCCCACCACCCTGCCCACGCCACGGCTGACCCGCCCGGCCTGGCTCCGCCCCTCCGTCGCCCGCACCGAGGTGCTCGCCGGCCTCGTCGTCGCCCTGGCGCTCATCCCGGAGGCGATCAGCTTCTCCATCCTCGCCGGGGTCGACCCCCGGGTGGGGCTCTACTCGTCGTTCGTGATGGCGGTGGTGATCGCCTTCACCGGCGGCCGCCCGGCCATGATCACGGCGGCGACCGGGGCGATCGCGCTGGTGGTGGCGCCGCTGGCCGTCGAGTACGGCGTCGAGTACCTGTTCGCCGCCGTCGTCCTGGGCGGGGTGTTCCAGGTGGTGCTGGGCCTGGTCGGTTTCGCCCGGCTGATGCGGTTCATCCCGCGCAGCGTGATGGTCGGCTTCGTCAACGCCCTGGCCATCCTGATCTTCAGCGCGCAGCTCACCCACCTGGTCGACGTGCCGTGGCTGGTCTACCCGCTGGCTGCCGCCGGGCTGGTGATCATCTTCGGGCTGCCGCGGTTCACCACCGCCGTCCCGGCGCCGCTGGTGGCGATCATCCTGGTCACCGGGGTCGTCGTCGCCGCCGGGTGGGAGGTCCCGACCGTCGGTGACCAGGGCGAGCTGCCCGACAGCCTGCCGTTCTTCGGCATCCCGGCCGTCCCGTTCACCCTCGAGACGCTGACGATCATCACCCCCTTCGCCCTCGGCGTCGCCTTCGTGGGCCTGATGGAGTCGCTGATGACGGCCAAGCTCGTCGACGACCTCACCGACACCCCCTCGAACAAGTCGCGGGAGTCGTGGGGCCAGGGCACCGCGAACATCGCCTCGGGCCTGTTCGGCGGCATGGGCGGCTGCGCGATGATCGGCCAGACGATGATCAACGTGAAGTCCGGGGCGCGCACCCGGCTCTCCACCTTCCTGGCCGGGGCCCTGCTGCTGGTGCTGGTGGTCGCGCTGGGTGACGTCGTCGCGGTCATCCCGATGGCCGCGCTCGTCGCGGTGATGGTGTTCGTGTCGATCGCCACCTTCGACTGGTACAGCCTGCGCACCATCCACCGGATGCCGCGCAGCGAGACCGCGGTGATGCTCACGACCGTCGCCGGCACGCTGATGACCCACAACCTCGCCATCGGGGTGGCCGCCGGCGTGCTCGTCGCCTGCGTGCTCTTCGCCCGCCGGGTCGCCCACCTGGTGGAGGTGACCAGCGAGGTCGACCCCGACGCCGACACCCGCGTCTACTCCGTGCGCGGCGCGCTGTTCTTCGCCTCCAGCAACGACCTGTACACGCAGTTCGACTACGCCGGAGACCCGCAGAACGTGGTCATCGACCTGACCGACGCCCACGTCTGGGACGCCTCGACCGTCGCCGCGCTGGACGCGATCACCCACAAGTACGAGCTGCGCGGCAAGCACGTGCAGGTCGTCGGGCTCACCGGCCACTCGGCGGACCGCTACGAGCGGCACTCGGGCCAGCTGACCGGGGCGCACTGATGGCCTCGGCCACCGCGGCCGCCGGTGGTGGGCTGATGCAGATCGGCCAGGTCGCCGAGCGGACCGGGCTGAGTCTGCGGACCATCCGCTTCTACGAGGAGAACGGGCTCGTCGTCCCCACCGCCCGCAGCGACGGCGGGTTCCGGCTCTACAGCGACGCCGACGTCGCCCGCTTCGAGGTGATCAAGCGGATGAAGCCGCTGGGCTTCAGCCTGGAGGAGATGCAGGAGCTGCTCACGCTGCTCGCCGACCTGGCGGCGGGGGACGGTGACCGGGCCGTGCTGGTCGACCGGCTGCGGATGTTCCACGAGGCCGCGACCGCCCGGGTCACCGCGCTGCGGGAGCAGCTCGCGGTGGCCGAGGGGTTCGCCGCCGACCTGGCCGGCCGGCTGCCCGCCGAGAGCTGAGCATTCCCGGTCCTCGGGTGAGATCCCTCGCGGGTAACGGCGGACGGCCTCGGGTAGGCACTGCACCAGGCCGGCAGCGCGGAACGACCTCGCGCGCCGCCAGACCACCGCAGACCACCCGAGGAGGACATCGCATGGCCACCGTGCCCACGATCACCCTGAACAACGGCGTCGAGATCCCGCAGCTCGGCTTCGGCGTCTTCCAGATCAAGCCCGAGGACACCGTCGAGGCCACCCGCACGGCGCTCGAGGTCGGCTACCGGCACATCGACACCGCCCAGATGTACGGCAACGAGGCCGAGGTCGGCGAGGCCGTCCGCCAGTCCGGCGTCCCGCGCGAGGAGATCTTCGTGACCTCCAAGCTGAACAACGGCTTCCACGCCCGCGACGCCGCGCTGAAGGCGTTCGACGGGACGATGGACGCGCTGAAGTTCGACTACCTCGACCTGTTCCTCATCCACTGGCCGCTGCCGGGCATCGACGTCGACTACGTCGAGACCTGGAAGGCGATGGAGGAGATCTACCGTTCCGGCCGGGTCAAGGCCATCGGCGTCTCCAACTTCAACGCCCACCACCTGCGCCGGCTGTTCTCCGAGACCGAGATCCGCCCGGTGGTGAACCAGATCGAGGTCCACCCGTACTTCGCGCAGAACGACCTGCGGGCGTTCAACGCCGACCACGAGATCCGCACCGAGGCGTGGGCGCCGATCGCGCAGGGCAAGGTGCTCGACGACGAGACGCTCATCCGGGTCGGCGAGCGGTACGGCAAGAGCCCGGCCCAGGCCGCGCTCCGGTGGGCCATCCAGCGCGGCGACATCATCTTCCCGAAGTCGGTCACCCGCAGCCGCGTCGAGCAGAACTTCGACCTGTTCGACTTCGAGCTCACCGCGGACGACATGCGCGAGATCGACGGTCTGGACCGGGCCGACGGCCGCAACGGCCCGAACCCCGACGACTTCAACTACATCCCCAGCTGATTGAAGGACCCCGCTGCCCCCCACGCTTCGCACGCTCAGCGCGGGCTCCTGCAGCGGGGCCGTTCCAGCACGTCACCACGCGGCCGTCGTCCCTCCGGGGACGGCGGCCGTCGCCGTGTCCTGGGTCCGCGGGCCGCATCCCCCGCGTTCCTCCCGCTTCCCTCGTGCCGCAGTGCGTGGAGAGCGCCTGAAGAACGTGGGAAGCCGCAGCTCAGTCCGTGGTGACGAAGTCGATGAGCTCCTCGACCCGGCCGATCAGCGTCGGCTCCAGGTCGGTCCACACCTTCACCCGGGCCAGGATGCGCTGGGCCCACACGTAGCCGGTGTCGTCCTCCCAGCCCAGCCGCTTGCAGACGCCGGTCTTCCAGTCCTCGCCCCGGGGCACGGTCGGCCAGGCCTTGATCCCCACGACGGAGGGCTTGACCGCCTGCCAGATGTCGATGAACGGGTGGCCGACGACCAGGGCGTGGTCGCCGGTGATCTGGGCGGCGATCCGGGACTCCTTGGAACCGGTCACCAGGTGGTCGACGAGCACGCCCAGCCGGCGTCCCGACGACGGGCGGAACTCTCGCACGATCCCGGGCAGGTCGTCGACGCCGTGCAGCGGCTCGACCACGACGCCCTCGATGCGCAGGTCGTGGCCCCAGACCTTCTCCACCAGCTCGGCGTCGTGCTTGCCCTCGACGTAGATCCGCCCCTCCCGGGCCACCCGCGCCCGGGCGCCGACCACGTACGTCGACCCCGACGCGCTGCGCTGCGGGCCCGACGGGGCGTTCTGCTTGGGCCGCACCAGCACCACGGGCCGGCCGTCGACCCAGAAGCCGGGGCCCAGCGGGTAGGCGCGCACCTTCCCGAACCGGTCCTCGAGGTGGACGACGTCCTTCTCGCACCGGACGACGGCGCCGACGAACCCGCTGCTGGGGTCCTCGACGACGACGTCCTTCAGCGCCTCGACCTCAGGCGTCGGCTTCTTCCGGGTGCGGGGGTGGACCAGGTTGTCGTACGGCGAACGGGGAGGCACCCCTCCATGCTGAGCGGGAACGTGGCGCCGATCTGGACGACACGCCAGTCCCGGGACCAATCCGGCCCGCCCGGGCGTGTCGCCCCCTGTGCTGATCGTCCCGCACACGGCGCTCCTGACCTGCACGGACGCCGCCGCAGACCGGGGTGCTACCCCCGTGCCCGCGCGTGTCGATCATGGACCCGCCGTTTCCGCAAGTGGTGCGTGGGCAGATCTCTGTGCGACGACACGTCCCCGAACTTGAGGAGAACGGAACCATGATCGGCACCGACACCCTCGACCGCGTGATCGGCGCAGACGTCTACGACGCCGACGGCGACAAGATCGGCACCGCTTCCGAGGTGTACCTCGACGACCAGTCCGGCCAGCCGGAGTGGGTCACCGTGAAGACCGGCATGTTCGGCACCAAGGAGTCCTTCGTCCCCATCGCGGACGCGGACCTGACCGGTGACGGCGTCCGGGTCCCGGTGAGCAAGGCGAAGGTCAAGGACGCGCCGAAGATCGACACCGACGGGCACCTCTCCCCCGAGGAGGAGCAGGAGCTCTACCGGTACTACGGCACCACCCGTGGCACGGCCACCACCGAGACGACGACCCGGACGGACGCGGCTGCCGGCACGACCGACACCAACCGCCACGGCACCGTTGGCCACGACACCTCCGGCCCGACCACCGACGACGCCATGACCCTCTCCGAGGAGCGCGTCAACGTCGGCACCCGGCAGGAGGAGACCGGCCGCGCCCGGCTGCGCAAGTACGTGGTCACCGAGAACGTGACCGAGACCGTCCCCGTGTCCCACGAGGAGGTCCGCATCGAGCGTGAGCCGATCACCGACGCCAACCGGGGCAACGCCATGGACGGCCCGGCGATCTCCGAGGAGGAGCACGAGGTGACGCTGCACGCCGAGCGCCCCGTCGTGGAGAAGGAGGCCGTCCCGGTCGAGCGTGTCCGCCTGGACACCGAGACCGTCACCGAGCAGCAGCAGGTCAGCGAGACCGTCCGCAAGGAGCAGGTCGACACCGACGGGGTCACCGGCACCAGCCGCTGATCCCCGCAGGATCCTGCCAGCGCCCGCCCCGGCCGTTCGGGGCGGGCGCTGTGCTGTCCGGGGCCGGGTGGCCGGGGCCGGCAGCTCAGCCGTGGTCTGCGGCGTCGTCCTCCAGCACGTCGGCGGCCGGGCCGACGATCAGCGGGTCCGGCGTCCCGACCGCCGCGGCGTCCTTGCCGGTGTAGTCGAAGCGGTGCAGCACGTGCCGCATGGCGCCGAGCCGGGCGCGCTTCTTGTCGTTGCTCTTGACCACCGTCCAGGGCGCGTGCTCGGTGTCGGTGTGCAGGAACATCGCCTCCTTCGCCTCGGTGTAGGCGTCCCACCGGTCCAGCGAGGCGAGGTCGGTGGGGGAGAGCTTCCACTGCCGCACCGGGTCGATCTGCCGCACGATGAACCGGCTGCGCTGCTCGCCGCGGGTCACCGAGAACCAGAACTTCACCAGGTGGATGCCCGACTCGACGAGCATCCGCTCGAACTCCGGGGCCTGGCGCATGAACAGCCGGTACTCCTCCGGTGTGCAGTAGCCCATCACCCGCTCGACGCCGGCGCGGTTGTACCAGGACCGGTCGAACAGCACGATCTCCCCGGCGGCGGGCAGGTGCTGCACGTAGCGCTGGAAGTACCACTGGGTCTGCTCGCGCTCGGACGGCTTGTCCAGCGCCACCACCCGGGCGCCGCGCGGGTTGAGGTGCTCGGTGAACCGCTTGATGGTGCCGCCCTTGCCTGCGGCGTCCCGGCCCTCGAAGACGATGACCAGCTTCTGGCCGGTCTCCTTCACCCAGCCCTGCAGCTTCAGCAGCTCGATCTGCAGCACCCGCTTCTGGATCTCGTACTCGCGGCGGTGCAGCCGCTCGTCGTAGGGGAAGCCCTCGCGCCAGGAGTCGACCCGGTTGCCGTCCGGGTCGAAGAGCTCGCGGTCGTCGTCCCAGTCCTCGTCGCTGTTGGTGTCGGGCAGGGCGTTGAGCCGCCACTGCGACAGGTCGATGACGGAGGAGGGCGCCGGTCGGATGTCCACGCCCTGATCTTCACCCGAACCGCCCGGCCGGTTCCACGTGGAACCGGTGCCGCCGCTCACCCGCGCAACTGGGCCGCGGCCCGGACCTGCCGCAGGTGGTCGATGAGCGCATCGCCGACCCGGCCCCAGGTGCGGCTCGCCACCGAGGGCCGTGCCCGGACGGCGGCCGCCTGCAGGGCGCCCGGGTCGTCGCGCAGCCCGGCGACGAGCGCGGCCAGCACGTGCGGGTCGTCACCGGCCCACAGCCAGCCGTTCTCCCGGTGCCGCACCAGGTCCAGCGGCCCGCCGGAGGCGGCGACCACGGCCGGCACCCCGGCGGCGAGCGCCTCCTGCACCGCCTGGCAGAACGTCTCGTCGGCCCCCGGGTGGACGAACAGGTCCAGCGAGGCGACGACGGCGCCCAGGTCCGCACCGCCGAGCTGGCCGAGGAACCGCGCCCGCGGCATCGCCCGGGACAGCGCCCGCCGCTGGGGACCGTCCCCGACCACGACCAGCCGCACGCCCGGCAGCTCGCTGACCGGCGCGAGCAGCTCCAGCCGCTTCTCCAGCGCCAACCGTGCCACCACCCCGACCAGCAGTTCACCGCCGGGAGCCAGCTCGGCGCGCAGTGCCGGGTCCCGCCGGCCGGGGTGGAACTGCTCCAGGTCCACCCCGCGCGGCCACAGCGCCACCGGCGCGATGCCGTGCCGCCGGAGCTCCGCCGCCGTCGGTGAGGACGGCGCGAGCGTGAGGTCGGCGGTGCCGTGCACGGTCCGCAGGAACCGCCAGGCGGCGGCCTCGCCACCGGGCAGCCGGTAGCGCTGGGCGTAGGCGGCCAGATCGGTCTGGAAGACCGCGACCGACGGCACGCCCAGGCTGCGGGCGGCGCGGCCGGCGGCCAGCCCGAGCACCGCGGGCGACGCCAGGTGGACGACGTCGGGAGCCAGCCGGCGCACCACCCCGGTGAGGTCGCCGGCCGGCCGGGCGAGCTGCAGCTGGCGGTACCGGGGCAGCCGCATCGCCGGCACGGTGACCACCTGCACCCAGGCGCCGCAGCGGGACTCGTAGTCCGCCCCGGAGGGCGCGAGCACCACCGGGTCGTGCCCCCGCACGGCCAGGTGGTCGACCAGCCGCAGGACCGAGTTCACGACCCCGTTGACCGCCGGGAGGAAGGTCTCCGCCACCACCAGCACGCGCATCCCGGGCGCGCCGGGCACGGCCACGGTGGCCGGGTCGGCGGGCACCTCCTCACGCAGCACGAGAGGGTTCCCGGGGTGCCGGCACGACCCGACGGACGGGTTCCCGCAGCCGGCGTGGGTGCGCCGTGACGACCGGGGCGCGGGACTCGGTGACCGCGGCGACGGCGTACTCGGCCAGTGCGGCCAGTTCGCGCCGGTCCGCCCCCGCCGGGTCCAGGGCCGGCAGCAGGTGCACCTCGACGACCAGGTCCCGCGCGGCGACCACCCGGGCGACGCTGCGCCACAGGGGCTCGTCGGCGAGGTAGCCGGCGAGCGCGGTGGGCGCCCCGCCGCCCACCCGGTACCGGACGGCGACCGGGCACACCGGCGCCGCGGCGTCGACCGCGGCCTGGAAGAAGGCGGGGCGGAACCGCTCCAGCTCCACCCCGCAGGACGTCGTCCCCTCCGGGTGCACCGTCACGGTCGCGCCGGCGCGCAGCGCCGCGGCGGCCTGCGCCACCGCGGCCGGCAGGGTGCGGATCCGGGCGCGGTCGAGCAGCACCACCCCGGCGCGGCGGGCCAGCGGGCCCACCAGCGGCCACGCGCCCACCTCATGCTTGGCCACCGGCAGGCCGGGGACGGCGGTGAGCACCGCCAGGTCGTCGACCCAGGAGACGTGGTTGCTGACCACCAGGTGCCCGGGGCCGTGGCCGGGCCCGGTGCGGGGCCAGCCGACGGGGGAGGCGTGCACCTCGACGCGGACGCCGGCCGCCGTCAGGACCCGGGCGGCGGCGCAGACGAGGATCCGGCGCCGACCGCGTGGGCTGGCCAGCGGAGCCCGCAGCGAGGCGGCGCCCGCCCCGGCGAGCGCCCCGGCCAGCCGCAGCCACCGTCGCCGCCGGGTGCCGGCGTCCACGGTGGGGGCCGGGTCGCCGGCGCAGGCGGTGGTGCAGGCGCTCACCGGCAGCCAGACGCTCATCGCCCGGCTCCGGTGAGCCGGTCGAGCACCGGGCGGGGGACGTCGGCGAGGTCGAGCAGCACGTAGAAGTCCGCCGTCCCGAAGGCCGGGTCCCAGGCCGGCCGTCCGCAGACCCGCGCCCCCAGCTTCAGGTAGGCGCGCAGCAGTGGCGGGACCACCAGGCGCTCGGGCCGGGGCGGGAGGTCCACGTCGAGGGGCAGGTGCGGCACGACCCGCAGGTCCACCGGGGCCAGGTGCCGGTCGCGGACCAGGTCCCACACCCCGGCAGCGGTGGCGCCACCGTCGGCCAGGGAGACGGAGGCGCAGCCGGCCAGGTGGGTGGCGCCGCGGTCCAGCACGTAGCGGGCCACCCCGGCCCACAACCGGGTGATCACCGCGCCGGTGCGGTGCGCAGGGTGCACGCAGCTGCGCCCGGCCTCCACGAGCCCGGGCCGCAGCGCGGCGTGCCGGGAGAGGTCGAACTCGCCGGCGGAGTAGCTGCGGCCGGCGGCCGCAGCGCGCTCGGGCGGCAGCAGCCGGTAGGTGCCGACCACCTCACCGGTGCGTTCCTCGCGGACGAGGAGGTGGTCGCAGAGGTCGTCCCACTCGTCGACGTCCCGGCCGACGGCGGCGCCCGCGGCGCCGAGCTGGGCGCCGCCCTCGACGGCGAACACGTCGTGCCGCAGCCGCTGGACGGCGGCCAGGCCGGCGGCGTCGGTGGCCAGGGTGGTCGTGTACCGGAGCGCGGGGATCGGGTCGAGCGCGGTCGGGGTGGGGGTCACGGGGACACCTCGGTTGCCGGGAGGCCCCTGGGCGGGGCCCGGACGCCGCCAGGTTCAGCGGGTGAGGTGTCCGTCGAGTGGCCGCGGCCTGGCGCGTCCCCATCGGGACGGCGAATCCCGCCCCGGGTGTCCCCCGGCCGGGGGACGCCTCAGCCGCGGCCGGGCCCCGCCGAGCCGGCCGGGTACTCCTGCAGCGGCACGTCACCGGCCTCCCACGCGGCGAGGATCGGCTCGACGATCCGCCAGGACTCCTCCGCCTCCACGTCGCTGATCGACAGCGTCGCGTCGCCGGTGGCCATCTCCTTGAGCAGCAGGCCGTAGGCCGACAGCGGGTTCGGCGGCAGCCCGATGTCCAGGGCCCGGCGCTCCAGGTCGAACGGGTCGTCGGCGCCGTTGAGGTTGATCTCCACGGTGATGTGGTCGGGGTCGAATCGCAGGCGCAGCACGTCGGGCTGCGGCTGCTCGCGTCCGAAGGCCAGGTGCGGAACCGGCTTGAACCAGACCGCGATCTCCTGCCGGCCCTCGCCCAGCGCCTTGCCGGTGCGCAGCCGGAACGGCACCCCGGCCCACCGCCAGTTGTCGATGGTGACCGTGTACTCGGCGTAGGTCTCGGTCTCCCGCGCGGGGTCGACGCCGTCCTCGCTGGTGTAGTCGGGCAGCTCGCGGCCCGCGACGGTGCCGGCGGTGTAGCGGGCCCGCACCGTGTCGCGGGCCATGTCGGCCGGGGGTCGCACCGCGCGCAGCACGTCGGCCTTGCGGGCGGACAGGCTGGGGCCGTCGACCGCTTGCGGCGGCTCCATCGCGATCAACGCCAGCTGCTGCAGCAGGTGGTTCTGCAGCATGTCCCGCAGCGCACCGGCGGTGTCGTAGTAGCCCGCCCGCCCCTCCAGGCCCAGCGTCTCGTCGAAGACGATCTCGACCCGCTCGACGTGCCCGGCGTTCCAGACCGGCTCGAACAGCCGGTTGGCGAAGCGCAGGCCCAGGATGTTCAGCACCGTCTGCATGGCCAGGAAGTGGTCGGTGCGGAACACGCGGTCCTCGGGCACCAGCCGGTGCAGCACGGCGTTCAGCTCGCGGGCGTCGGCCTGGTCCCGGCCGAAGGGCTTCTCCACGCCGATGGAGGTGCCCTCGGGCAGGTCGACCTCGGTGAGCGCCTGCAGCGTGGGCAGGAAGACGGTGTTGGGCAGGGCCAGGTACACGACCGGGCGGCCCTCGGCCCGCTCCAGCGCCCGGCGCAGGTCGGCCGCGTCGGTGACGTCGCCCTGCTGGTACCCGAGCCGGGCCACCAGCCGGTCCCGGGTCTCCTCCGGCACGTGCCCGGCGTGCTCGGCCAGCCGTTCCCGGGCCCAGTCGCGGTACTCGTCGTCGGACCAGTCCTCCCGGCCCACCGCCAGCAGGTCGAGCTCGGCGTCGACCGCCTCGCCGTCGGCGGCGTCCGCGCCGAACAGCTCGGCCAGCCCGGGCAGGAGCAGCCGGCCGGTCAGGTCGCCCCGGCCGCCGAGCACCACGAAGGTCACGCGCATGCAGACGCCCTGCCCACCGGGCGGCGTCCTGAACCCCGGGGTACTACCGGGGGACCGGGTCCGCCCGGCGGACCGCCAGCAGCAGGCCCTTGCCGACCGCGGTGACGGTCGAGGTGAGCTGCGGGTCGGCCTCGATCCGCCCCCGGACGTCGGCGACCTGGTCGGGGTGGGAGAGCACGTTGTCGATGGCCAGCAGGCCGCCGGGGCGCAGCACCCGCACCGGGTCCGGCCACCAGCCCGCGTACCGGGAGCGGTCGGCATCCAGGAACACCACGTCCTGGCTGCCGTCGGGCAGCCGGCGGAGCACGTCGCCGCCGTCGGCGCACTCGAGCTCCACGTGCCGGGCCAGACCCACCCGGGCCAGGTTGGCGGCCGCTGCCCGCTGGCCGTCGCCGTCCACGTCGACGGAGTGGACCGTGCCGTCCCGGCCCTGCACCGCCCGGGCCAGCCACAGCGTGGAGACACCGTTGGACGTGCCGACCTCCAGCACCCGCTCGGCGGCCATCGCCTGGACGACCACCGCCAGCAGTGCGGCCGCGTCAGGGCTCAGGTTGCGCGGCCGCTTCCCGGGGGTCGCCCGGTCGGCGTCGAGGCGGGCACCCTCCTCGTGCAGCGCGTGGACGACGTCGTGGAAGTCCTCGGTCATGGTGACGGTCCTACCCGGTCGCCCGCGCGCCGGTCGTGGAGCCCGTCCCCAGGTCGACGACCCGGTCAGCCCAGACGGCGAGCAGGTCCTCGTCGTGGCTGATCGCCAGCACGCCCAGCCGCCCGGCGGCCACCTCCTCGCGGACGACGCCGACCAGCGCGGCCGCCGTCGACGCGTCGAGCATCGCGGTCATCTCGTCGCACACCAGGTAGTGCGGCCGCGCGGCCAGCGCCCGGGCCAGGCACGCGCGCTGCAGCTGGCCGTCGCTGACCTCGTGCGGCCGCCGCCGGAGCAGGTCGGCGGTGAGCCCCACCCGCTCGGCGAGGTCGGCGACCCGCTCCGCCCGGGCCGCTGCGCCGCGCCGTCCGGCGGTGGGCAGCCCCCGCAGGCGCAGTGGCTCGGCGACGACGTCGTGCAGCGACAGCCGCGGGTCGACCGACCGGCGCGGCGACTGGAAGACCATGCCGACGGCGGTGCGCAGCGCGGCGGGACGGGCGTACCGCACCCCGCCGGCGTGGACGCCGTCCACCTCGACCGTTCCGCGTTCGGGCGCCAGCAGCAGCGCGGCGACCCGGGCCAGCGTCGTCTTGCCGGTGCCGCTGGGCCCGGCCAGCCCGACCACCTGGCCGGGTGCCACGCGCAGGTCGACGTCGCGCAGCACCGGCCGGTCCGCCTCGTACCCGGCGGTCACGCCGGTCAGCGTCAGCACCGCACACCTGCCGGGGGCCGGCAGCGGCTGGTCCGCGCGCCGGCGACGTGCACCGTCTGCCCGCCGTCGCAGGCGCCGCTGTCCGGCCGGCGGGCGTGCCAGGCGCAGCCGGGTGGCAGGTCGGTGAGCGTCGGCGCCACCCCGGGGATGGGCACCAGCCCGCCCGCGGGCAGCGCGGCCAGCAGCGCCCGGGTGTAGTCGTGCGCCGGGTCGGCGAGGACGGCGTCCGCCGGGCCCGTCTCGACCAGCCGGCCGGCGTACATGACGGCGACGTCGTCCACGAGCTCCGGGGACCGCTGCAGCGCGCCCAGGTCGTGGGTGATGAGCAGGACGGCGCAGCCCCGGTCGGCCACGCTGCGCAGCAGCCGCAGCGTGCGGTCGACCAGCGGGCGGTCCAGCCCGGCGGTCGGCTCGTCGGCGAGCACCACGTCGGGGTCGCCGGCCAGCGCCAGCGCCACCACGACCCGTTGGGCCATGCCGCCGGACAGCTCGTGCGGGTAGCGGTCCAGGTCGGCCGGGTCCAGCCCGACCCGGGTGGCCAGCTCGTCGGCGCGTTCCCGGCGCTCGTACCCGGGGGTCAGCTCGGCGACGGTCTCCTCCAGCTGCGACCGCACGGTGCGCACCGGGGTCAGCGCGGTCGCCGCGCTCTGCGGCACCAGCGCCACCCGGCGTCCCCGGACGGTGCGGCGCAGCACGTGGCCGGACGCGCCGAGCAGGTCCAGCTCCCCGGCGAGCACCGCCGTGCCGCTGACCAGCGTGCCGGGCGGCAGCAGCCGCAGCAGCGCGGCGGCCAGCACCGACTTGCCGCAGCCGCTCTCGCCCACCAGCGCCAGCACCCGGCCGGGGGTGAGGGTGAAGGAGACGTCCGTGGCCGCGTGCACGGCGGCCCGCCCGCGGCGTCCCGTGGGGAACCGGACGGTGAGCCCGGAGACGGCGAGCACCGGCGCGGTCACAGCCGGGCCCCGGCCCGCTCGGGCAGCGCGGTGCGGTCGCGCAGCGCCGACCCGACCGCGGCGACGGCGAGGGTGGCGAGCACCAGGCCGAGCGCGGGGAAGACCAGCGTCCACCAGCCGCCGAGCAGCAGCGAGCTGCGGGCCTCCTGGAGCAGGGTGCCCAGGCTGGCCGCGTGCGGGGGCAGGCCGAGCCCCAGGAAGCTCAGCGTCGACTCGTGCCAGACCGCGTGCGGCAGCAGCAGGACGGCGGCGACCAGCGCCTGCGGGGCCGCGGCGGGCAGCAGGTGCCGCTGCACCACCCGCCACCGCCCGGCCCCGCCCAGCAGCGCGGCGTCCACGTGCTCCCGGTCGCGCAGCGACAGCACCTCGGCGCGGACGATCCGGGCCACCTGCGTCCAGTGGGTGAGCGCGATCGAGGCGATGATCGCCACCAGGCTGCCCCGGAACAGCGCCACCAGCACGATGCCCAGCAGCAGGTGCGGCACGGCGTTCACCGCGTCGACCACCCGCATGGTCACCCGGTCGACCCAGCCCCCGGCGGCGGCCGAGAGCGCGCCGGCCAGCGCGCCGATCAGCACCGACAGCACCGCGCAGACCACGGCGATGAGCAGCGAGATCCGCAGCCCGGCCGCGGTGCGGACGAACAGGTCCCGCCCGGCGGAGTCGGTGCCGAACAGGTGCGCCCAGGACGGCGCCTGCCGGGCGGCGGCGAAGTCGGTGACCCGGTCGTCGACGCCGGCGACCCAGGGCACCAGCAGGGCGTAGCCGGCGAGCAGCGCGAGCACGGCGAGCCCGGTGAGCAGGCGGCGGTCAGCCATCGGCGGCCACCCGCGGGTCGAGCAGCACGTAGGCGGCGTCGGCCAGCAGCGAGCCGAGCAGCACCGCCGCCGTGGTGAGCAGGGTCAGCACCGCGAGCAGCGGGAAGTCCAGCTGGACGGCGGAGGTGACCACCGCCTGCGCCACCCCCGGCCAGCTGAAGACCTCCTCGACCAGCACGGCGCCGACCACCAGCTCGGGCAGCCGGGCGCCGAGCAGGGTGACGAACGGCAGCAGCGCCGTCGGCAGCGCGTGCCGCAGGACCACGGTGCGCTCGGCCAGCCCGCGGGCGCGGGCGGCGACGACCGCGTCGTCGGCGAGCGCGGTGAGCACCGACTGACGCACGTTGAGCAGCAGCCAGGGCAGCTGGGAGGCGCCCAGCACGGCGGCGGGCAGCACCAGGTGCCGGGCCACCTGCCCGGCCGACAGCTCGGCGCCCGCGTCGGTCAGGCCCGCCACCGGCAGCCAGGACAAGGTGATCGCGAACAGCGCCACCGCGCCGAGCGCCACGACGAACGGCGGCACGGCCTGCAGCAGCAGGCAGACCGGGGTGACCACCCGGTCGACCCAGCCGCCGCGCCGGGCCGCGCTCCACGTGCCGAGCACGAGCGCGGCGACGACGGCGAGGCCGAGCGCGATCGTCACCAGCAGCAGCGTCCACGGCAGCCGCTCGGCGAGCACCTCGGCGACCGGTTGGCCGAAGGACCGCGACGTACCGAGGTCGCCGGTCAGCAGGTTGCCCAGCCAGTCGCCGTACTGCTCCCACCACGGCCGCCCGGTGCCCAGCTCCTCGGCGATCTGCGCCTGCGCCGCCTCGCTGGCGGTCAGGTAGCGGTCCCCGAGGTAGCCGACCAGCGGGTCGAACGGGGAGGCGGCGGCGAGGGCGAAGACGCCGCCGGAGACGACGGCGAGCACCGGCAGCACGAACAGCAGGCGCCGCCGGGCCAGCCGCCCGGCCGCCCGCCACCGGTCCCGCCGGGGCTGTCGCGGCGGGACCGGTGGGGCAGGCGGCGGGGGAGCGTCGACCCGCGGGGCCGGGAGGTCGGTCAGGGTCACCCGTCGCGCCGCCACTCGGCCAGGTTCCACCACGGGCCCCAGCTCACGCCGTGGGAGTGCGGCTCGAGCACCGGCTCGGTGCCGGTCCAGCCGCCGTCCCGCATCACGTAGACGTGCTCGAGGAACACCAGCACGACCGCGGGCGGGTCGGCGACCAGCTGGCGCTGCACCTCGCGGTAGGCGTCCACCCGCACGTCGTCGTCGGTGCTCCGCCGGGCCTCGTCGAGCGCGGCGTCGACGGCGGGGTTGCGGTAGTCGGCCGGGTTGTCGAAGGGCCCGCCCACGCCGTCGGCGGTGAAGGAGGAGTGCAGCGCGTTGTACAGCTGAGTGTCCGGGTCGTAGGGGACGTCACCGCCGCCGAGCAGGGAGGCGTCGACCGGGATCCGCGGCCGGAACTGCGGCCGGTCCACCGCCTCCAGGTCGACCTCCACGCCCACCTCCAGCGCGTCGGAGGCGAAGGCCTGGGCGAGATCGCGGCGCAGCGTCTCCTCCGGGAAGTACATGACGGTGAACTCCGCGCGCTCGCCGTCGCGCACCCGCACGCCGTCCGGGCCGGGCACCCAGCCGGCCTCGTCGAGGATCCGCCGGGCCTCGTCCGGGTCGTGCTCGAACACCGCCGACGGCTCGGCGTACTCGCCGAACACCGCCGGCACGAAGGTGGACGCCGCCTCGCCGTGACCGCCGAGCACCGACTCGACGATGGCGTCACGGTCGACCGCGGCGTTGAGCGCCCGCCGCACGGCCGGGTCGCCGGTCACCGGGTTGCCGGCCGGCAGGGAGACCGCGCGCCAGTCGGCCGACGGGTGGCCGACCACGGTGAGCCCCTCCTCGTCGGCCAGGGTGTCGGCCAGCAGCGGCGGCAGCGTCGTCCCGTCGAACTCCCCGGAGGCCATCCGCTGGGCGCGGGTGTTGTCGTCGGGCACGTAGACGACCACCAGCTCGTCGACCTCGGGAGCGCCGTCCCAGTGGTCGGGGTTGGCCCGGAAGACGGTCCGGTCGCCGCGCCGCTCGGTGAGCACGAACGGGCCGGTGCCGACGGGGGCGGTGTTCAGCTCCGACTCCTCGGCCGGGCCGGGGGTGGCCAGCGCCTCGGCCGGCGCGATGCCCAGCAGCAGCTTGGTCGGGAAGGGGACGTACGAGTAGGCGAGCCGGAAGACGACGGTCTGCGGGTCGACCGCCTCGACGCTCTCCACCATCGCGTAGTTGCTGGCGATGGGGGAGGCGGAGGCGGGGTCGAGCACGGCCTCGTAGGTGGCGACGACGTCGTCGGCGTCGAACGTCGTCCCGTCGGAGAAGGTCACGCCCTCGCGGAGCGGGACGGTCCACTCGGTGGCGTCGTCGTTGCCCTGCGGCAGCTCGGTGGCCAGCGCCGGCTCCAGCTCGGGGATGCCCTCCCCGCCGCCGGCGAGGCGGACCAGGCCGTCGTAGACCCGGGAGTACCCGGTCTCGCCGTGGCCGGCCACCGGGTTGAACGACTCGGGCTCGTAGGCGTCGGCCAGCACCAGCCGGTCGGCGCCCTCCGCGGCGGGGGCGCCGCCGTCGCCGCCGGGAGCGCTGCACCCGGCCAGGGCGGTGGCGGCGAGGAGGACGAGCGGGACGCGCGAGCGCACGGGGGCTCCGTTCAGCGGGTGGTCGGGGCTTGCTGCAAGAAGCTCGCAAGAACGTATCTGTTGCGAGGGGGTTGCAACAAACCCGCAGACGACGCGCAGGTGAACAGTGCCGAGAGGCGCCTCAGGGCAGGGCGACGCCGTCCAGGTACCGCCAGGCGCCGTCCTCCCGGGTGAACCGGCTGTCCTCGTGCTGGCTGCCGGGCACGCCGTCGACGACGTGGGAGGCGCGGAACTCCACGGTGCCCTCGGCCGCCAGCAGCCCGCCGCCGGTGGTGCGCAGCACCTCGAGGCCGGTCCAGCGGACGTCCGGGTCGAGCTCGATCGTGCGCGGGCGGGTGGTCGAGTGCCAGGTGGCCAGCAGGTACGCCGGGTCGCCGACGGCAAAGGCGCTGTAGCGGGAGCGCATCAGCTGCTCCGCGGTCGCCGCGGGAGCGGTGCCGTCGTGCAGCCGGCCGCAGCACTCGGCGTAGGGCAGCAGGGAATCGCACGGGCAGGGTCGGGGAGCCACGGCCCGAGTCTCCCCGGGATGCGAGGGCGGCCGCCGCCCTCCGAGGAGGACGACGGCCGCGGTGGTCGTGGTCGGCGGGTGGCCGGGCCGGATCAGTAGGTGAAGCGGCTCACCAAGCCCCGCAGATCGGTCGCCATCCGGGACAGCTCGTCGACGGCGACCTTGGTCTGCCCGAGGGCCTGGTTGGTCGAGTCGGCAGCGGTGGACACCCCGGTGATGTTCGCGGCGATCTCCCCTGACCCACCGGCGGCCTCCTGGACCGAGCGGGACATCTCGTTGGTGGTCGCGGTCTGCTCCTCGACGGCGCTGGCGATCGTGGTCTGGTAGTCGCTGATCGACCCGATCACCTCGCTGATCCGGGCGATGGCGTCGACGGCCGAGCCGGTGTCTCCCTGGATCGCCTCGACCCGCCGCGCGATGTCCTCGGTCGCCCGGGCGGTCTCCTGAGCCAGTTCCTTCACCTCGTTGGCGACGACGGCGAAGCCCTTGCCGGCCTCACCTGCCCGGGCCGCCTCGATCGTGGCGTTCAGCGCGAGCAGGTTCGTCTGCTCGGCGATGGAGGTGATCACCTTGATCACGTTGCCGATCTCGCGGGAGGACTCGCCGAGCTTGGTCACCGTGGCGTTGGTCGACTCCGCCTCGGTGACCGCCTGTGCCGCCACCCGGGCCGCTTCGTTCGCGTTCTGCGAGATCTCCCGGATCGACGCCCCCATCTGCTCGGCCCCGGCGGCGACGGTGCCCACGTTGCGGGACACCTCCTCGGCGGCGGCCGACACCACCCCGGACTGGGCGCTGGTCTCCTCCGCCGACGCCGAGATCTGTGCCGCTGAGGCGCTCAGTTCCTCGGACGAGGCGGCCACCGCGTCTGCAGACCCGACGACGGTCGCCAGCACCTGCCGGAGGTCGGCCACCGCGACGTCCAGTCCCTGGCCCATCTGGCCCAGCTCGTCACGGGAGATCAGGCCGGTCCGGCGGGTCAGGTCCCCCGCGGCCAGGGCGTCGGTCACCTGCTTGACCTTCCGCGTCGCCCCGGCGATCCGGGTGGCGACGAAGAGCCCCACCGCGACCGCCATCAGCAGTGCGACGGCCAGCACGATGCTGGAGCTGACGGTCTGCGTCGCCGAGGAGCTCTCGATCGCGGCGATGGCCTCCTGGGCGTCTTCGTCCTCGAGTGCGCGGAGGGCGCGGATGTCCTCGGTCATCTCCTCGACCAGGGCGACACCCTGCTCGTCGTTGACCGCGATCCAGCTGCGGATGTCGCCGGCGAGCGCGTAGGGCGCCAGCACCTCACGCTGGAACTGCTCGTACCGGTCGACCGAGGCGATCAGGTGGTCCAGCACCTCCTGCCGACGCTCCCCGAGCCCACCGGCGGTGTAGTCCTGCACGAACGTGTCGAACTCCGCGCGCACCTCGTCGAGCTGGGCGATGTCGGCTCGGGTCTCCTCCGGGGTCGGGGCCAGCACGGTGTCCCGGGCGAGGACGCGCATGTCCTGGATGCGGCGGTTCATGTCCCCGGCTGCAGCCACGCCCTGCAGGTTGTCCTCGTAGAGCGCCTGTGACTTCGCCGTCGCGTCCCACATCGACTGGATACCCATGACACCGATGGCCGCTGCCGCCACGGACGGGACCGCCACCGCCGCCAAGATCTTGGTCTTCACGCCACGGTCGGCCCACCACCGGCCCAAGGACGTGCCCGGACGTGGTCCGGTGACCCCTTCGTCGGTCTCCGCGCTGCGGTCGCTCATCACTCGCTCCTCGTCCCACGCCCCGACCCTCGGGGGCAATACCTGTTGCTTCGACGCGGTGACCGCGCTGTTGAGGAGGACCGGTGATCTTCGTGGAGAAACTCCGGTGAGCGGCGCCGCGGATCGCCTAGTCGACGTGGGGCGTCGTGGGGTGGGCTCCCGTCCAGCGAGCTGCGCGAGCCGTTGGACGGGGCCGCGCCCCCGCTGGTTCCGCCCACCTCCGGCCCTCGGGGCGGCCTGGCCCGTCGGACCGTCGGCCACCGGCTCGTCCGCTACCGGTGCAGGGACGGTCAGGAGTGCGTCGGCTCCCCTGGTGCCACCGTCTGCGCCAGCTCGGTCACCGGCAGGTACACCCGCCCGCCCTCGTCGCGGAACTGGGCGGACTTCTCCGCCATCCCGGCCCGCAGCGCCTCCGCGTCGTCCAGCCCCTTCCGGGCGGCGTAGGCGCGCACGTCCTGGCTGATCCGCATCGAGCAGAAGTGCGGTCCGCACATCGAGCAGAAGTGCGCCGTCTTCGCCGCCGGCGCCGGCAGCGTCTCGTCGTGCATCTCCCGGGCCGTGGTCGGGTCGAGCGAGAGGTTGAACTGGTCCTCCCAGCGGAACTCGAACCGGGCATCGGACAGTGCGTCGTCCCAGGCCTGGGCACCGGGGTGCCCCTTGGCCAGGTCTGCGGCGTGCGCGGCGATCTTGTAGGTGATGACGCCGTCCTTGACGTCGTCCCGGTCCGGCAGGCCGAGGTGCTCCTTGGGCGTGACGTAGCAGAGCATCGCCGTCCCGTACCAGCCGATCATCGCCGCGCCGATCGCGCTGGTGATGTGGTCGTAGCCGGGCGCGACATCGGTGGTCAGCGGGCCCAGGGTGTAGAACGGCGCCTCGTCGCAGACCTCCAGCTGGAGGTCCATGTTCTCCTTGATCTTGTGCATCGGGACGTGCCCCGGCCCCTCGACCATCACCTGCACGTCGTGCTCCCAGGCGATCTTCGTGAGCTCGCCGAGCGTGCGCAGCTCGCTGAACTGGGCCTCGTCGTTGGCGTCGGCGATGCAGCCGGGGCGCAGCCCGTCGCCGAGGGAGAACGTCACGTCGTAGGCGGCCATCAGCTCGCACATCTCGCGGA
Organism: Modestobacter sp. SYSU DS0290; assembly: GCF_054050955.1. Classification (NCBI taxonomy): domain Bacteria; kingdom Bacillati; phylum Actinomycetota; class Actinomycetes; order Geodermatophilales; family Geodermatophilaceae; genus Modestobacter; species Modestobacter sp. SYSU DS0290. The sequence goes on along the minus strand of NZ_JBJHAI010000005.1, from coordinate 44,619 downwards.
AGTGCGTGTAGAGGAAGTTCTCCTCGTGGTGCGCCAGGCACCACGCCGCCATGATCGACCCGCCGCGGGACACGATCCCGGTCTTGCGCCCGGCGGCCAGCGGCACGTACCGCAGCAGCACCCCGGCGTGCACGGTCACGTAGTCGACGCCCTGCTCGAACTGCTCGACCAGGGTGTCCCGGTAGATCTCCCAGGACAGGTCCTCGGCCTTGCCGTTCACCTTCTCCAGCGCCTGGTAGATCGGCACCGTCCCGATCGGGACGGCGCTGTTGCGGATGATCCACTCGCGGGTGGTGTGGATGTTCCGGCCGGTGGAGAGGTCCATGACCGTGTCCGCGCCCCACCGGGTCGCCCAGGTCATCTTCGCGACCTCCTCCTCGATGGAGGAGGCGACCGCGCTGTTGCCGATGTTGGCGTTGATCTTGACCAGGAGGTTGCGGCCGATCGCCATCGGCTCGGACTCCGGGTGGTTCACGTTGGCCGGCAGGACGGCGCGGCCGCGCGCGATCTCGCTGCGGACGTGCTCGACGGGGACGCCCTCGCGCAGCGCCACGAACTCCATCTCGGCGGTCACCTCGCCCCGGCGGGCGTACGCCAGCTGGGTCACCGTGCGTCCGGGCAGCGCTCGCCGCGGCTGGTGGGCCGTGGCGAAGACGCTGTCCAGGTCGCGCCCGTCGTCGGCGCGGCGGCCGTCGTCCACCGGCTGCACGGGGCGGCCGGTGTACGCCTCGGTGTCACCGCGCTCGCCGATCCAGGTCGCGCGCAGCCGGGGCAGGCCCCGGCGGACGTCGGTCACGACGGCGGGGTCCGTGTACGGCCCGGAGGTGTCGTAGAGGACGACGCTGTCGCCGGTGGTGAGCTGGACCTCCCGCATCGGCACCCGCAGATCCGGGCGACTGCCGGCGAGGTACGTCTTGCGGGAGCCGGGGAACGCGCCGTTCTCGGCCTCGGACGGGCTGGGGGCAGCAGTCATCAGGGGTTCCTCCCTACGCCGGTGCGAACCGGATCAGGTACGAACGGTCAGCGGCCGGTCCTGCCGCCCTCTCAGCCTCGGTTCGTGAGGCTCCCGCGGGTCGTGGTCACCCTAGGGCCGCGCTGCTGCCCAGCACCAGCAGCAGTGCGGCTCAGTCGGTGAAGCAGGCGGTCAGCGCAGCCACCATCAGCGGGACGTCGCGGGCGCTGGCCAGCTCCCGCGCCGAGTGCATGGCGAGCATCGGGGCGCCGACGTCCACCGTGGGGATGCCCAGCCGGGTCGCGGTCAGCGGGCCGATCGTCGAGCCGCACGGCAGGTCGGCCCGGGAGACGAAGTGCTGCACCGGCACCCCGGCCCCGGCGCACCGCTCGGCGAACCACCCGCTGGAGGCTGCATCGGTGGCGTAGGCCTGGTTGGCGTTCAGCTTCAGCACCGGGCCACCGCCGAGCACGGGGGCGTGCGCCGGCTCGTGCCGGTCGGACCGGGTCGGGTGCACCGCGTGCGCCATGTCCGCCGACACCAGCCGCGACCGGGCCAGCGCCCGGGGCAGCGCCTGGACGTCGCCGCCGTCGGTGAGGGCCACCAGCCGGGTCACGACGTCCTCCAGGAAGCTGCCGCGTGCCCCGGACATCGAGCCGCTGCCGACCTCCTCGTGGTCGTTGGCGACGAACAGCTGGGTGCGCGGGCCGCCGGTCGCGGCGATCAGCGCCGTCACGCCGGCGTGGCAGCTCGCCTCGTTGTCCAGCCGGGGTGCGGCGATCCAGGTGCCGTCGGCGCCGGTGACCCCGGCCGGCTGGGTGTCGGCGAGCACCAGGTCGTGCCCGACGACGTCGAGCGGGTCGGCGCTGAGCTCGGTGGCGAGCCACTCCAGCAGGTCGGGGTAGTCGAGGTCGTTCGACCAGACCGGCACCAGTTCGCGCTGGGGATCCAGCGTCAGCCCGTCGCGGACGCTGCGGTCGAGGTGGATCGCCAGGGACGGCAGCCGCAGCGGCGCCCCGGGCAGCCGGACCAGCGCCGTCGTCCCTCCGCGCAGCGCGACCCTGCCGGCCACGGTCAGCTCGCGGTCCAGCCAGGTGTGCCACAGCCCGCCGCCGTAGGGCTCGACGCCGACCAGCCGGTAGCCGGCCTGCCGGACGTCGGAGTGCGGGCGCACCTTGAACGTGGGGGAGTCGGTGTGCGCCCCGACCAGCCGCAGCCCGGCCTCGGCGGACGGCGCGCTGCCCACCCGGAAGGCGATCAGGCTGCCGTGCCGGACGACGAAGTGCTCCCCGCCCGGCGCCAACTCCCAGGCGTCGGTCTCGACCAGCTCGGTGAACCCGGCCTCGACCAGGCGGCGGGCCATCTCGGCCACCGCGTGCCCCGGGGAGGGGGAGGCGTCGATGAAGGCGCGCAGGTCGTCGCCGAGGGCGAGGTCGTCGGTCGGGGTCTCCGGCATGCGCCCATCGTGCCCCGGGAGACCGGGGTCGGTGCCGGCGCCCACCCTCGACCAGGTGGACGCCGCGAGCCCGGCCCAGTGCCGGCGGACCTGGGGGGCCACCCGCCTGGCCTGCGTTTCGCCGAGCGGGGGCGGGTAGAGCCACTGCCGTGGCGGACGACGACATCGAGATCCAGGGCCAGGGCGAGCACGAGTACGTGGTGGTGCAGGCCACCGAGGCCGAGGACGTGACCACCTGGTTCAAGCTCACCCCCGAGGTGCTCGACCGGCTGGGCACCGACGACGAGGAGGACGTCGTGCTGCGCACGGTCCGGTTCCTCCGCCGGCACCAGGACGTCGCCGACTTCCCCGACGTCGTCGAGCTGGAGGACGTGATCGCCAGCTACGAGGACTACCTGCCGGCGATGGCCGAGGAGTGACCAGCCGCCGTCCGCGGTGAGATGCTGCGCAGCGTGACGCAGCCCACCGACCCCGCCGCGCTCGCCGACGCCCTCGAGTCGACCGGGTACCTGCCGGACGAGGGCCTGGCGACGGCGGCGTACCTGGCGCTGGTCATGCACCGCCCGCTGTTCCTGGAGGGCGAGGCCGGCGTCGGCAAGACCGCGCTGGCCCGGGCGCTGGCCGAGGTCACCGGCCGCCCGCTGTACCGGCTGCAGTGCTACGAGGGGCTGGAGGCCAGCCACGCCCTCTACGACTGGGACTTCGGCCGGCAGCTGCTGCACCTGCGGGCCGCCGAGGCCGCGCACGCGACCGGTGACACCGAGCAGCTGGAGGCCGGGCTCTACGACCGGCGGTTCCTGCTGGCCCGCCCGCTGCTGCAGGCGCTGGAGGGCTCCCCGTCGGTGCTGCTCGTCGACGAGGTCGACCGGGCCGACGACGAGTTCGAGGCCTTCCTGCTCGAGGTGCTCAGCGACTTCACCATCTCGGTGCCCGAGCTGGGCACCATCCGCGCGGAGACGCCACCGCTGGTCGTGCTCACCTCCAACCGCACCCGGGAGGTGCACGACGCGCTCAAGCGCCGCTGCCTCTACCACTGGCTGGAACACCCGGACTTCGAACGCGAGGTGGCGATCCTGCGCCGCCGGCTGCCGGAGGTGACCGAGTCACTGGCTCGCCAGGTCGCCCGGGCCACCGGCCGGCTGCGCGAGCTCGACCTGCTCAAGCCCCCCGGCGTCGCCGAGGCGATGGACTGGGCGAGCGCGCTGCACGCCCTGGGCTGCCGCGAGCTCGACCCGGACACCGCCGCCCGCACCCTGGGCGCGGTGCTCAAGTACCGGGAGGACGGCGAGCGGGTCCGCTCGCTGGCCCGGGGGGCGCTCTTCGGTGCCTGACATCCGTGACGTCGTCTCGACCGTGCTCGGGTTCGCCCGCACGCTGCGGCACGCCGGGGTCGCCGCCTCGCCCGACCGGGTCGAGGCGATGCTCGCCGCCGTCGCGCACCTCGACGTCCTCGACGCCACCGCCGTCTACTGGGCCGGCCGGCTGACCCTGTGCGGCAGCCCCGACGACCTCGACCGCTACGACGCCGCGTTCGCCGCCTGGTTCGGTGGCGAGGCGCCCCGCCAGCGGCGGGGTGCGCCGGCCGAGCCGCCGCGGGCGGCCACCATGGCCCCGCTGGGCAGTGGGGACGGCGGTGAGCCCGGCGAGGAGCCGTCGGACCTGGCGACGAAGGCCAGCGGCGAGGAGGTGCTGCGGCACCGGGACGTCGCCGAGCTGACCGGCCCGGAGCGCGCGGAGCTGCGCCGGCTGTTCGCCCTGCTCGCCCCGGCCACCCCGATGCGGCGGTCGCGGCGACGCGGCCCCTCCCCGCACGGCGCCGTCGACGCCGCCCGCACCGTGCGCCGGGCGCTGCGGGACGGCGGCGGGGAGGTGACCCGGCTGCACCACCGCCGGGCCCGGCCCCGCCCGCGCCGGGTGGTGCTGCTGGTCGACGTCTCCGGCTCGATGAGCCCCTACGCCGACGCGCTGCTGCGGTTCGCGCACGCCGCCGTCCGGGCGCGGCCGGCGTCGACCGAGGTGTTCACCATCGGCACCCGGCTCACCCGGGTCACCCGCGAGCTCCGGCTCCGCGACCCCGACCGGGCGCTGGCCGCCGGGGGTGCGGCGATCCCCGACTGGTCCGGTGGCACCCGGATCGGCGAGGTGCTCAAGGCGTTCCTGGACCGCTGGGGCCAGCGCGGCACCGCCCGCGGCGCGGTGGTCGTGGTCTGCAGCGACGGCTGGGAGCGCGGGGGAGCGGAGCTGCTGGGCGAGCAGATGGCCCGGCTGCACCGGCTGGCGCACGCCGTCGTCTGGGTGAACCCGCACAAGGGCAGGTCCGGCTACGAGCCGCTGACCAGCGGGATGGTGGCGGCGCTGCCGTCGGTCGACCACTTCGTCGCCGGGCACAGCCTGGCCGCCTTCGAGGAGCTGGCCGGGGTGATCACACGTGCGTGAGGTTCTCGAGGACCTGGTCGGGTGGTGGCAGGCCGGTGAGACGGTCGGTGTGGGCACCGTCGTCGGCACCTGGCGGTCCGCGCCGCGCCCGCCGGGCGCAGCGATGCTGGTCGGCCCGGACGGGACGGCGGTGGGCAGCGTCTCCGGCGGCTGCGTCGAGGGCGCGGTCTACGAGGAGGCCCGGGACGCCGTCGCGACGGGGACGCCGTCCCTGCAGCGGTACGGGGTGAGCGACGACGACGCCTTCGCCGTGGGCCTGACCTGCGGTGGGATCCTCGACGTCTACGTGGAGGCGATCTCCCGGGAGTCGTTCCCCGAGCTCGGTGAGGTCGCCGCGTCGGTGGGCGCACACGAGCCGGTCGCCGTCGTCACCTGCGTGCGCGGGCCCGAGGACCGGCTGGGCAAGCGGCTGGTGCTCTGGCCGGACCGGGCCTCCGGCACGCTCGGCCTGCAGCGGCTGGACGACGCCGTCGCCGACGACGCCCGCGGCCTGCTGGCCGCCGGGCGAACCGCGACGCTGACCTACGGCCACGACGGCGAGCGGCGCGGCGACGAGTTGACCCTGTTCGTCTCCTCCTTCGCCCCGCCGGCCCGGATGGTGGTCTTCGGCGCGATCGACTTCGCCGCCGCCGTCGCCCGGGTGGGCGCCTTCCTCGGCTACCGGGTGACCGTCTGCGACGCCCGGCCGGTCTTCGCCACCGCCCGGCGCTTCCCCGACGCCCACGAGGTGGTCGTCGAGTGGCCGCACCGGTACCTGCAGGCCGAGGTGGACGCCGGGCGGATCGACGAGCGCACCGTGCTGTGCGTGCTCACCCACGACCCGAAGTTCGACGTCCCGCTGCTGGAGGTCGCGCTGCGGCTGCCGGTGGCCTACGTCGGCGCGATGGGATCGCGACGGACGCACACCGAACGACTCGCGCGGCTGTCCGAGGCGGGGCTGACCGAGGCCGAGCTGGACCGGCTGTCCTCGCCGATCGGGCTGGACCTGGGCGCGCGCACCCCCGAGGAGACGGCAATCTCGATCGCCGCGGAGGTCATCGCCGGTCGCTGGGGCGGCACCGGCGAGCGGCTGGCCGAGGTCGGCGGGCCCATCCACCGCACCGCCGACCGGTGAGCGCCGAACTCCCGTACGCCCACGACGTGGAGGTCGTGGGCCTGCTCGCCTCACCGGAGCACCGGTACGACGGGCGGCCGGACGACGCCGTCGCCGCGCAGCCGGTGGAGCGGCGGGACCGGATCGAGGTGCGGGCCGGGCTCGGCGTCGTCGGTGACCGGTACTTCGGGAAGCCCGCCCACCGCGACGCCTCGGTGACCGTGCTCGCCGTGGAGTCCGTGGAGGCGCTCGCGGCCGATCTCGGCGCCGACCCGCTCGACCCGCTGGCCGCCCGCCGCAACGTGGTGCTGCGCGGCGCGGAGGTCGAGGCGCTCCGCGGCCAGCTGTTCAGCCTGGACTGCGGCGAGGGCGAGGTGGTGCTCGCCGGCGGCCGCCCGGCGCACCCGTGCGCCTGGCTGGACCGGGTGCTCGCCCCGGGCGCGCACCGCGGCATGCGCGGCCGGGGCGGGGTGCGCTGCGCACCGCGCACCGACGGGGTGCTCCGGCTGGGGCCGGCGGTGCTGCGCTCGGCGGTGCCGCTGGACGCCACCCGGGCGCGGGAGGCGGTCCGGCCGCCGGTGCGCCGCCGAGGGGGTCAGGCACCGCACCGGGCATGATGCGGCCGGCCGGGACGCGACGAGCGCGTCCGCGGTACCGAGGAACGGAGACCCCATGCAGATCCGCAGGCTGGCCACGGCCGGCGCCACCGCAGGACTCGCCGCCGTCCTGCTGGCCGGCTGCGGAGGCGACAGCGACTCGAACGCCGAGTCGACGTCCTCGCCCGCCGCCGAGAGCAGCAGCGAGTCCGCTCTCGCCGACCAGACCGGCGCCGAGGTCTCCGCCGCCGCGGCCGACGCCCTCGAGGAGGCCGGTTCGGTGCACGTCACCGGCAGCACCGGCGTGGGCGCGGAGATGCAGAGCATCGACCTGGTCATGCAGGGCGACGACGTGAGCGGCACCGTGGGCATGGGCGGGCAGACCGTCGGCCTGCTGCGCACCGGCGGCGTCGTCTACATGCAGGCCCCCGCCGACTTCTGGACCTCCTTCGGCGTCCCGGCCGAGTTCGCCGCCCAGCTGGACGGCGCCTGGGTGCTCGTCCCCGAGGACGGCGCGACCGGCTTCGAGGAGCTGACCCTGGCCAGCCTCGTCGAGGAGCTGCGCAACCCGACCACCGAGGTCGAGGACGAGGTCACCACCGACGAGCTCGAGGGCGAGCAGGTCCTGATCGTCACGCAGACCGACGGCAGCACCCTGGCCGTCGCCGCCGAGGGCGAGCCGTACCCGCTGCAGGTCGTCAACGCCGGCGACGCGTCCGAGACGCTGGACTTCAGCGAGTTCGGCGAGGAGGTCGAGATCGTCGCCCCCGAGGCGCCGGTCGACCTGACCGACCTGGGCGCCTGAGGGACGGGCAGCTAGTCCAGGAGCGCGCGGACCGCGGCCGGGGCCAGCGCGGGGCGGTGCAGCGGTGCGCTGCGCCCCCCGCCGGCCGCGGCCAGCGCCGCGCAGTTCGCCACCGACTCCTCCGCCGCGGAGAGCCCCAGCACGTGCAGCCGTGCCCCCGCGCGGATGAGCGCGGCGGCCGCCGGCCGGGGGTCGGGGCTGTCGGTGGGCATCCCGTCGGACAGCAGCAGCACGTCCCGCGCCGCCGTCCGGGTCCGGGCGAGCTCCCGCGCCGCGGTCCGCAGCGCCAGGTCCAGGTCGGTCGTGCCGCCCCCGCGCAGGTCGAACAGCCGGTCCACGACGAGCTCGGGCCGGGCGACCGCGGACAGCGGCTGCAGCACCACCGCCGTCGACCAGAAGGCGACGACGGCGAGCTCGTCGCCCGGGCGCATCCGCTGGGCCAGCGCCGACGCGGTCAGCACCGCCGCGGCCAGCTCGTCGCCGGCCACCGAGCCGGAGGCGTCCACCAGCAGCACGCAGGCCCGGCCGGTCGCCCGCCAGCCGCGGGTGTGCAGGTGCTCGGCCCGCCAGTGCGGTTCGGCGCCGCGGGCGGCCAGCGTGGCGTCCAGGTCGACGTCGGCGCCGGTGGGGTCGCGGCGGGTGACCACCCGCCGGCTGCCCGGCCGGTCCGGCAGACCCCGGCGGGGCGCGGTGACCGGCAACCGGGCGGCGAGCGACCGGGCGGCGGCCCGCAGCGCCGGGTCGACCGCCCGGCCCAGCGCGGTCAGCAGCCGCACCGCCGCGTCCGGGTCCCGGCCGGCCACCTCGGCCAGCGCGGCCTCGTCCAGCTGACCGGGCTCCGGGCTCACCTGCGGCAGGTCCGGGTGGGCGCGGGTGAGCTCGGCCCGCCCGGCGCGCGGGGTCCGCTGGTCGCGCAGCAGCGCCTCGACGTCGGCGTCCTCGCTGACCGGCGCGGGCTGCGCCGGCCGCCGTCCGGGCGGGTCGGCCAGGCGGTCGGGCGGCGGCGGAGGTGCCGGTTCCCCCGGCTCCGGCCCGGGGGTCAGGCTTTTCCCAGCTCCTCACCGGCCCGGCGCCAGATGTCCCGGACGACGTCCTCCACGGGGCGGGCGATGCCGTCGGTGACGGTGACCTTGCCGGTCAGCGCGGCGAGCGCGGCGTCGACCCCGACCTCCTCGTCGCCCGCGTCCGACCCGCGCACCCCGGCCAGTTCACGGGCGATGAGCACGGTGTCGATCGCGCCGCGGACCGAGGAGCCGATCCGCAGCTCCGGGTGGTCGCGGGTGATCCGCACCGCCCGCACCGCGCGGTGCACCAGCGGCGGGGAGCCGCCGGTGGCGGTGGTGACCACCGCCCGCTCGTCGTCCTCGGCCTGGTAGCCCATCGCGACCCGGCAGGACCGGTCGTACAGCGCCGGGGTGATCCGGGCGGTGCCGACGGCGTCGAACGGGTTCATCGCCGCGACCAGCCGGAACGTCGGCCGGGCGGGGACCCGGCCGAAGCGGGGCACGTGCATCTCGCGCTCGGAGAGCACCCCGAGCAGCACGTTCATCGTCTCCTCCGGCACCCGGTTGAACTCCTCGACGTAGAGGAGCGCCCCCTCGGTCATCGCCCGGGTGAGCGGGCCGGGCACGAAGTTCTCCGGCCGGTAGTCCTCGGTGAGCACCCGGGAGGCGTCGTGGTGGCCGACCAGCCGGGTCGGGGTGAGCTCGGCGTTGCCCTCGACGAGCACCAGCGGCACCCCGGTGCCGTCGGCCAGCGCGCGCAGCAGGGTGGTCTTGCCGGTGCCGGGTGGCCCCTCCAGCACCACGTTGCGGCCCGCCGCCAGCGCGGCGGCGACGACCTCCGCCTCCCGCACGCGCGCCACCACCCGCTGCCGGGCGGTGTGCACCATGCCGACGCCGTCGAGCCGGGCGGCGGAGGTCGTCGTCATGCGCTCGTCAGCTGAACTCGAGGACGCCGCGCAGGTTCTTGCCGGCGTGCATGTCCTGGTAGCCGGCGTTGATGTCGTCGAGCCGGTAGCGGGAGGTGATCAGGCCGTCGAGCTTGAGGTTGCCCTCCTGCCACAGCCGCAGCATCCGCGGGATGTCGGTGGTCGGGTTCTGGTCGCCGAACAGCGCGCCCTTGATCTCCTTGCCGAAGAGCGTGAAGTCCATCGAGGAGATCGGCAGGCCCACCGCGGACACCGGGCCGAGCCCGGTCACCACGACCACGCCGGCCTTGCGGACGGCGCCCAGCGCCTGGGCCACGTGCTCGCCGGTGGTGACGCCCACGGTGACCAGCGCCTTGTCCGCGCCCTGCCCGTTCGTGACGCTGCGGGCGAAGTCGGCGGCCTCGGCGATGTCGCCGAAGGCGTGCGTGGCGCCGAACTCGCGGGCCTTCTCCTGCTTGAACGGCACCGGGTCGACGGCGATGACGTGGCTGGCGCCGGCGAACGCCGCGCCCTGGACGGCGTTGATGCCGATGCCGCCGATGCCCATCACGATCACCGTCTCGCCCGGCTCGACGGCGCCGGCCTGGGTGGCGGTGCCGAAGCCGGTGCCGACGCCGCAGGAGACCAGGCAGGCGACGTCCATCGGGATGTCCGGGGCGATCTTCACCGCCGACCGGACGTCGATCGTGGTGACCTCGGAGAAGCTGCCCAGCCCGCACATCTGCCCGACCGGGGTGCCGTCGGGCAGCGAGTAGCGGAAGCTGCTGGCGTCGTCCCAGCGCGAGCCCATGCCGATGTTGGCGCCGGAGTCGCAGAGGTACTGCTTGCCGGTGGCGCACCAGCGGCAGCGGCCGCACGCCGGCAGGAACGAGAAGACGACGTGGTCGCCCTCCTTGATGTCGGTGACGCCGGCCCCGACGCCGATCACCTCACCGGCGCCCTCGTGGCCACCGCAGATCGGGTAGTGGCCGCTGGGCATGTCGCCGGTGGCGATGTGGTCGTCGGAGTGGCAGAGCCCCGAGGTGGCCAGCTTCACCTGGATCTCGCCGGAGCGGGGGTCGTCGGCCAGCAGGTCGGTGACCTCCCACGTGCCGGGGGCCTCGCGCAGGATCGCGCCGCGGGTGGGGACGGGCACGGGGACCTCCTCCTGCCCTCCTCGTCGAGGGCGTCGGTGGACGGGCGCGCTCCCGCGCCCGGAGCCGGAACCTATGCCGCCGGTCACACCTCCGGCGAGTTGCCTTCCACCAGACGGCATGGCTCCGGTGGCCCGGCCGGGACGGCGCTGGTCGGATGGGCCCATGCCCTCGCTCACCTCGCTCGTCGGCGCGGCCACCGCCGCGTACTCCGCCGTCCTGGTGGCTGCTCCCGGGGTGCTGATCCGGCCCGCCGGGATCGAGGACTCCCGGGACACCCGCACCCTCACCCGGGTGCTCGGCGCCCGGGACGTCGCCCTGGGCCTGCTGCTGGCCGCCGCGCCCGCCGGCCGCGCGCGGACGCTGGCCACCGCGGCCCGGGTGCTCGCCGACGGCAGTGACGCAGTGCTGTTCGGCGCCGGGCTGGCCGGGCGGCGCACCCGCGGCCCGGTGGCCGCCTCGGCGGCGGCCTGGGGTGGCCTGGTGCTGCTCGCCGGTGTGCTCGACCGGCGCGCGGGGCGCTGAGCGAGACTCCTCCGGTGACCGTGGTGGTGGTGGGCGCGGGCCCGGTGGGGGTGACGGCGGCGCTGCTGCTCGCCCGCCGCGGCGTCGACGTCCTGGTGCTCGACCGCCACCCGGCGCCCTACCCGCAGCCGCGCGCCGTCCACCTGGACGACGAGTCGCTGCGGGTGCTGCAGGCGGCCGGCGTCGCCGACGCGTTCGCCGCGGTCAGCCGGCCGATGGCCGGGCTGCGCCTGCTGGACGCCGACCGCCGCGTGCTGCTGGAGGCCACCCGGGGGGACGGGGTGAACGGCTGGCCGCAGGGCTCGATGTTCAGCCAGCCCGACCTGGAGGCGGTGCTGCGCGCCGCGCTCGACGCGGAGCCACGGGCGTCGCTGCGCGGTGGGGTGGACGTGTTGCACGTGGAACAGCGGGACGGAGCGGTCCGGCTCGGCGTGCGGGACCGGGCGACCGGGGCGGCGGAGGAGCTGGTCGCCGAGGCCGTGCTGGGCTGCGACGGCGCGAACAGCACGGTGCGCCGGCTGATCGGCGGGTGGATGCGCGACCTCGGCCCGGCGGAGCGCTGGCTGGTGGTCGACCTGACGTCGGAGGTGTCGCTGGACGTGTGGCCCGGCGTGCACCAGGTGTGCGACCCAGCGCGGCCGGCGACGTTCATGCCGGTCACCGGCGACCGGTACCGGGCGGAGTTCCGGCTCGCGCCGGGGGAGTCGGCCGCGGACCTGGACCTCCCGGCGCTGCTCGGCCGGTTCGGCGCCGCGGGCTGCACCGTCGTGCGGACGGCGGAGTACACCTACCGCGCGCAGGTGGCCGACCGCTGGCGCAGCGGGCGGGTGTTGCTGTGCGGGGACGCGGCGCACCTGACCCCGCCGTTCATCGGTCAGGGGCTGGGGCTCGGGTTGCGGGACGCCCACCAGGTGAGCTGGAAGCTGGCGGCGGTGCTGGCCGGGGCCGACGACGCGCTGCTGGACACCCACCAGGCGGAGCGGGCGCCGCACGCGACCGCGCTGATCCGGCTCGCGGTGCTGCTCGGCCGGCTGATGAACGGGGGCGGGCGTTCCGCGGCGCTGCTCCGCCGGGGCGTGCTCGCGCTGCCCGGGGTCGCCGGCTTCGCCGCGGACAGCCGGACGCCGCCGCTGCGGCCGGGGCCGCTGGTGCGGCGTCGCCGGTTCGCGCCGGGGTCGCCGGTGGGCACGCTGGTGCCGCAGCCGGCGGTGGCCGGTGCGCGGCTGGACGACGTGCTCGGCGACGGGTGGGCGGTCCTCGCCGCGGGCGGCCGCGTGCCCGCCGACTGGCCCGGGCCGGTCGTCGACGCGGCTGCGCTCGGTTCGCCCGAGCTGGTCCGGTGGCTGCGTGGCCGGTCCGTGCTGGTGCGGCCGGACCGGGTCGTCGCGGCGGTGGCCCGGTGACGACGCAGGTCATCGTGCTCAACGGCGGATCGAGCTCCGGCAAGTCCGGGATCGCCCGCTGTCTGCAGGTGGTGCTGCCGGACCCGTGGCTCCGCCTCGGCGTGGACGACCTGGTCGACCGGCTCCCACCCGCGCTGCTCGACGGCTCCGACGGCATCGCGTTCGGGCAGGGCGGCGAGGTGGCGGTCGGCGCGGCCTTCCGGGACCTGGAGGACGCCTGGCTGGCGGGGGTGGCGGCGATGGCCCGGGCGGGGGCGCGCGTGATCATCGACGACGTGTTCCTCGGCGGGGCGGCCTCCCAGGAGCGCATCCGGGCCCACCTGTCCGGGCTGGCGGTGCTGTGGGTCGGCGTGCGCTGCGATCCGGTGGTCGCCGCGGGCCGCGAGGTCGCCCGGGGCGACCGCGTCACCGGGATGGCGGCCGCGCAGGCCGACGTGGTGCACCGGGGCGTCCGCTACGACGTCGAGGTGGACACCACCCGCACCGAGGCGCTGGACTGTGCCCGCGCCATCGCGGCGCGCGTCAGCTGACCGCAGGGGAGGAGCAGCGCCGTGCAGGATCCCGACCCGTTCGTGCTGGCCGCGGTGCGGCGGCGGGCGGTCGCGGACCTGATCGCCGGGCTGGACGACGCCCAGCTGGCGACGCCGAGCCTGTGCGCGGGGTGGGACGTGCGGACGGTCGGCGCCCACCTCGCCGACGCCGCCGCACCCGGCGCCCTGGGGGAGTTCGCCCGGGACCTGGTGCGGGCCCGCGGTCGGCTGCACCGGGCCAACGACGAGGCCGCGCGCCGGGCCGGCCGCCGTCCGGTGGCCGAGACGGTGGCGCTGCTGCGGGAGCGGGCGGACAGCCGGTTCACCCCGCCGGTGACCGGGCCGCGGGCGCCGCTGACCGAGGTGCTGGTGCACGAGGGCGACATGCGGCTCCCGCTCGGCCTGCCGTTCGCCCCGGATCCCGCAGCGGTGCGGGTGGCGCTGGAGTTCGTCACCACCGGCCGGCCGGTGGGGTTCGTGCCGCGCGGCCGGCTGCGCGGCCTCCGCCTGGTCGCCACCGACCTGGACTGGTCGGCGGGCGACGGCGCCGAGGTCCGTGGGCGGGGCGTCGACCTGCTGCTGGCCGCCTGCGGTCGCGGTGCTGTCCTCCCGGAGCTGGACGGGCCGGGGCGACGGCTCCTCGAGGACCGCTCGTCGTGACCGGGGCGACCGCCCACTTCTCCGATGCCGCTGGCTCGGTCCTGGTCGACGAGGACGACGGCAGCCGGAACGAGGAGCGGGAGCCCGACTGCACTACGTGTGGCGGGGCTCCCCGGCGTCCGGACGGGCCAGCGGCCGGGCGCGCCAGACCACCGCGAGCGCGGGGTCCCCGGCGGGGCTCGGCTCGATCCGCTCGACGGTGAAGCCCAGTCGCTCGTAGAAGGCACCCGCGCGCTCGTTCGCCGCGAAGTGCTCGATGCAGAGCCGCTCGGCGTCGTCCGGCAGCTGGCCGATGACCGCGTCGAGCAGCTGGGGACCCAGCCCGCGGCTGCGGTGCCCGGGGTGGACGTAGAGCTTCCAGAGCACGTGGTCGCTGCCGTCGTGCCCACGCTGGGCGACACCGAGGAGCTCCCCGTCGACCTCGGCGACGACCACCAGGCCCGCGGCCACCGCAGGGCCGATCTGTGTCTCGGTCCACCACCGGCGGACCTGGTCGGCAGCGGCCCCCGCGCCGATCAGCGGCGTGTAGTGGGGCGGGACGTGCGCCTCACCGAACCGGCAGATGCCCGGGACGTCGTCCGGCTCGGCGACGCGTACGACCGGAGGGGCTCCCGACACGAGCCGCATCCTCCCGCAGAGCTGTACCGGTGCACCCGGCTGGGCCATCATCCGCGCATGTCCCGGCGTCGAACCCAGTGGCTGCTGACCGCGGAGCTCGGCTGGCTGATCGTGTCCACGGTCGTACTGTCCATCGGGGCGGTCACCCAGACCGGTGGATGGCGGGCCGTCTGGCTGGCGGTCATCGTGCTGAACCTCGTGGTGGTCGGCACCCGGCTCTCGACGCTGACCGGCCGGCTCCGCACGGGTGGAGCGACTCCCGATCCCAGCTGAGCCTCACACCCGCTGCAAGGCGTGGTGCGGTCCGCTCGGCAGTTCCACCCCGATCAGGTCGTCCGGGCGGACGACGCCGCTGTCGAGCACGACCCCCATGACCCCGGCCTTGCGGCGGACGGTGCCGTCGTCGTCGCGGTCGAGCACCGCAGAGAGCAGCCGGGGGCGGAAGTCGTTGATCTGCTGGCAGGGGTTGCGCAGCCCGGTCACCTCGACCACGGCGCGGTCGCCCAGGGTCAGCCGCGCGCCGCGCGGGAGCCCGAGCAGGTCGATGCCCCGGGTGGTGACGTTCTCCCCGAGCTGGCCGGGCGCGACGTCGAAGCCGAGCGCGTGCAGCTCGTCGTGCAGCTCCTCCTGGATGAGGTGAACCTGCCGCAGGTTCGGCTGCGACGGGTCGGCCGCCACCCGGGACCGGTGCTGGACCGTCACCCCCGCATGCGCGTCGCCCCGGACTCCCCAGCCGGCCACCAGCTCGATCGCGGCCACGGTGGGCTTGGAGAACGCGTGCTCGGCGGCGGTGTGCACCGCCACGACCCGCCCGTTCACCGCCGCTCGCGCAGCGGCACGTCGATGGCGGGGCCGTCCCCGACCGTGATCTGCAGCCGGCGGGCGTCCGTCGGGGGCGTGGGCACGAACTGCAGCAGTGCCCGCCACGGGTGCTCGCTGCCGCCGAACTCCCCGGTCGAGACGCTGTACGCCGTCCCCACGTCGTCGGTGACCCCGTACCGGAGCGCACTCAGGCGCTCCCCCGGAGCAGGGGGTGGCGCTTCGAGGTGCTGAGGAGCCGCACCCCACGCGGTGAACGCGTCGGTGTAGGCCCGGACCTGTTCCTCGGCGACCGGCCCGGTGCCCTCGAGCACGATCGTCACGTGGTTGGCGAGCTCGACGTCGGTCAGCCGTACCTCCACGCTGCCCAGCTCGGCCACCACCGGGTCGCCGGTCGGGAGGTGGATGCGCGGGACGCGGGTGACGGTCGCGAGGAAGACGTGGTCGGGGTCGCCGAAGTCGACGTGCACGACTCCCTCGGCCAGCAGCAGGAGGGTGCTCTCCTCCGGCCGCGGCAGGCGGTCGCCGCCGAAGACGAGCAGCTGGGTGGCTCGGGGGAGGTCGACCATGCGGCGGAACCTAGCGGCAGTGGGCCCCGACTCCCACGGTTAGCGTGGCCGGGTGAGCTTCGACGTCGCCGCGCTGCGCGCCCAGTTCCCCGCCCTCGCCGGCGGGGCCGCCCACTTCGACGGGCCGGGCGGGTCGCAGACGCCGCTGGCCGTCGCGCAGGCGGTCGCCGCGACGATGACCGCGCCGATGGCCAACCGCGGCTCGGTCACCCAGGCCGAGCGGAACGCCGACGCCGTGGTCGTCGGCGCCCGGCAGGCCATCGCCGACCTGACCGGCGGCGACCCGGGCGGCGTCGTCTTCGGCCGCAGCGCCACCGCGCTGACCTACGAGCTGTCCCGGGTGCTGTCGGCCGGCTGGGGCCCCGGCGACGAGGTGGTGGTCACCCGGCTCGACCACGACGCCAACATCCGCCCCTGGGTGCAGGCCGCCGCGGCCCGCGGCGCGACCGTGCGCTGGGCCGACTTCGACCCCGCCACCGGCGAGCTGGACCCGGCCACCGTGGGCGCGCTGCTCTCCGAGCGGACCCGGCTGGTCGCCGTCACCGGCGCCTCCAACCTCATCGGCACCCGGCCCGACGTCGCAGCCATCACCGCCCTCGCCCACGGCGTCGGCGCGCTGACCTGGGTCGACGGCGTGCACCTCACCGCGCACGCCCCGGTCGACGTCGCCGCTCTCGGCGCGGACTTCTTCGTCTGCTCGCCGTACAAGTTCCTCGGCCCGCACTGCGGCTGCCTGGTCGCCTCTCCCGCGCTGCTGGAGACGCTGCACCCGGACAAGCTGCTGCCCTCGACGAACGCCGTCCCCGAGCGGTTCGAGCTGGGCACCCTGCCCTACGAGCTGCTCGCCGGCACCACCGCCGCCGTGGACGTGCTCGCCGGGATCGCGGGCCCCGAGGGGGATCGGCGCGCCCGGCTGACCGCCGCGATGACCGCCGTCGAGGAGCACGAGGACCGGCTGCGGGCCCGCATCGAGGACGGCGTCCGGGACCTGCCCGGGGTGACGCTGTGGTCACGCGCCGGCCGGCGCACCCCCACGCTGCTGCTGACCTTCGCCGGCCGGGACCCCCGGGACGCCCACCGGTACCTGGCCGAGCGGGGCGTCAACGCCCCCGCCGGCTCCTTCTACGCGCTCGAGGCCAGCCGCCACCTCGGGCTGGGTGACGCCGGCGGCCTGCGGGTCGGGCTGGCCCCCTACAGCGACGACGCCGACGTCGACCGGCTGCTCGCCGGGCTGCGGGAGTGGCTCGCGACCTGAGTCAGCCTCGTTCGGCGATCCGCTTGATCGCGGCAAGCGTGGCCGGGATCCCCTCGTGCGCGGCCTTCGTCCGGTTCTCGATCTGGGCCTGGGCCTGGTCGCCGTAGTTCTCCGCGAAGAAGGCCAGTCCGGCGGGGAGGAACTCCCAGGACTCGGTCAGCCGGGTGCCGCCCTCGACCGGCGTCATGGTGAAGCCCCAGCGCACCAGCTTCCCGCCGACCAGCCAGGCGAACTCCCGGCCCCGCTCGGCGGCCGCCACCTGGCTGCGGGTCTCCCAGGTCCGGCCGGGCACCTCGTTGCGTCCGGTGAACCAGTCGCCCACCTGCCCGGTCGCGCCCTCGTCCCACCAGCAGGCGGTGCAGACGGGGCTCCACTCGCCGGTGCGGGTCACATCGGAGACCAGGTCGTAGAGCGCCTCCGGCGTGGCGCGGACGACGACGGAGTCGGAGTGGGCGTGGCTGTCCATGGGGAGTTTCTACTTGTGCTGCCGGCGGCTGCCGCCGTGCCAGTCCTCCTGCGCGCCGACCTCGCCCTCCTCGACCCCCAGCCCGCGCAGCTGGGGCAGCTCGCGCAGGCTCCGCTTGAGCTCGGCGAACCCGGGGAAGCCGGCCAGGCCGACCACGTGGTCCCACAGCCGGACGGCGTCCTCCTCGGCGGGCAGCCGGCTGATCACCGGGCCGAAGAAGGCCAGCCCGTGCGGCGGCTGGACGTGCAGGATCGGCGTCCCGACGTCCTTGCCGGTGAGCGCCAGCGCCTCGTCGGTCTCCGCCTGCACGACGGCGTCGTACGAGGAGTCCTCCAGCGCGTCGGCCAGCTCGACCGGGAG
This sequence comes from Modestobacter sp. SYSU DS0290, assembly GCF_054050955.1. Classification (NCBI taxonomy): domain Bacteria; kingdom Bacillati; phylum Actinomycetota; class Actinomycetes; order Geodermatophilales; family Geodermatophilaceae; genus Modestobacter; species Modestobacter sp. SYSU DS0290. The sequence goes on along the minus strand of NZ_JBJHAI010000005.1, from coordinate 27,013 downwards.
GCCGGCGCGCTCCAGCACCGGGGTCAGGTACCCGCGGGTACCGCGCTCGGCGCCGGTGGCGCCGGGGTCGGGCGCGGTGTCGAAGATGCGCTGACCGAGCGCCTCGTACAGCGTGCCGACGGCGGCGCGGCCGTGCTCGGCGCGGGTGCGGGCGGCCACCCGCAGCAGCCGCAGCCCGGCGGTGTGCCCGGCCTCGTACTCCGGCGGGAACTGGGCCGCGTAGTCGACGTGCGCGTTGACCAGCCGCAGCGAGATGAACCGCCAGTCGACGGTGTAGTCGCGCTGGGCCTGGACCAGGCGCACCCACTTGCTGGTCATCCAGGCGAAGGGGCACACCGGGTCGAAGTAGAAGTGCAGGTCGGCGTCGGCCATGACCCGAGGCTGCCATGTCCGGGGGCCGCTGGCGTGTCGGTGGGTGGGATGCGGAACCACGGGGTACCGGGCGGATCATGTGCGGTGGCCCCCGGTCACCGCCCCACCCCGGACGACTGGAGATCACCCATGGCCCGCAACACCCTGTCCCGTTCCCTGCACGACGTCGGCCTCGCGGCCTGGTTCGGCGGCACCCTCGCCAACGCCGTCGCCCTGAACGAGGCCGCCGCCGAGGCCGGCAGCGCCAAGGCCACCGGCGCCGTCGCCAACGCCGGTTGGAACCGGTGGACCCCGGTCAACGCCGCCGCGATCGGTGCCCACCTGATCGGCAGCGTCGGGCAGCTCCAGGCCAACAAGCAGCGCGTCGCCCAGCAGCAGGGCGCCGGCGCCATGTCCACCGTGAAGACGGTGCTCACCGCCGCGGCCCTGGGCGTCACCGCCTACAGCCGCCTGCTCGGCAAGGTCGTCGCCGCCGGCGGTGCCACCCCGTCCAGGCGGGGCACCAAGCCCTCGAAGCGGGCGCGCGCCGAGATCGCCGCCGCCCAGGAGCGGCTCGACCAGCTGCAGTGGGTCATCCCGGCGCTGACCGGCGCGCTGGTCGTGGTCAGCTCCTACGCCGGCGAGCAGCAGCGGCCGTCGGAGGTCCAGCGCGGCATCGCGCAGAAGGCCACCACCGCCTGAGTCGCACCGGGTGGGCCACCGGCCGTGGCGCGGGAGCTGGTGTCCCGCGTCGCGGCCTGCCACTCTCGCGCAGTGGCCGTTCCCGTTCCGCGTCTGCCGTGGTGGGCGCAGTCCCTCCTGGTCGGGCTCCTCTGTGCCTCCGCCGCGTTCGGTGCGGCGCTGCTCGTCACCGACGACGACCCGGCCCGTTCTCTGCCCCCTGTGCTGCTGAGCGGGCTGGTCGTGGGGGTGGCGGGTGCGCTGGGCCGCGTGCCGAACGCCCGCCGGGACGACGCCCTGTACCGGGAGGTCACCGAAGGGCTCGGCGACGACGAGGCGCGGACCGCCCACCGCGCCGCGCGACGAGGGCCGGTGCCGGCCGACCCGCGGGTGCGCGGCGCCGCCGTCCGGCTGCTCGACGGGCGGCTGACCGCGGCGACGCACCTCCCGGGAGTCACCCTGGCGGTTCTCGTGCTGGTCGGTGGCTACACCGTGGTGCTCGCGCTGACCGGCACCCCGTGGTGGTGGCTGGGCACTGCGGTCGTTCTCGGCGCGGCGGTGTCCTGGTACCGGGAGCCGGCGCGGCTGCGGCGGCGCCGGGCGGAGCTCACCGGCGACTCGTCGGCCGGCTGACCCCGGGTCAGACGAGCGCGGCGTCCGCCGTGCGAACGGCGTCCCGGCTCCCCTTGGCCCGGTAGAGCTGGGCGTCCGCCGAGGCCAGCAGGCCACGGGGATCGGCTCCGGCGCCCACGGCGGCGGCGACGCCGAGCGAGAGGCTGACCCCGGGCCCGGTGAAGCCCTCGGGGCACAGCGCGTGCGAGTCGGCCCGGACCCGCTCGGCCAGCCGGGCCGCGTCGTCCAGCCCGGCCCCGGGCAGCAGCACGGCCAGCTCGTCGCCGCCCAGCCGCGCGACCAGGTCACCGGCGCGGACCCGGCTGCGCAGCAGTCCGGCCACCGCCTGCAGGGCAGCGTCGCCGGCGGCGTGGCCGAGCCGGTCGTTCACGCGCTTGAAGTGGTCGACGTCCAGCAGCACGACCGCCAGCCGGGCACCCGTCTCCCGGGCTCGGGTGCAGCACTCCGCGAGCTCGGCGTCCCAGCGCCGGCGGTTGGCCAGGCCGGTCAGCGGGTCCTCGTGACTGAGCCGTTCCAGCCGGACGAGCAGCTGCTGGGTGCGGCGCTGCTCGGCGTCCAACCGGACGCGGGTGGCCAGCTCGGCCGCCGCGAGCCTGCCGCGCCGCCAGTGGGCCAGCAGGGCCACCAGCGAGGTGAGCGCGATGTAGACGACGACGGCCGCGGTGGTGCGCCCGCTCATCTGCGAGGGGGCAGCGGCGACCGCCAGCCCCACCGCAGCCCACGTCGTGGAGACCAGGGCCACGGTCCACCGGAAGCGCGCCGTGAGCAGCACGCCGCTGCCGTGCAGGGCCAGCGAGAGGCCGAGCAGGTAGAACTCGACGTGGTCGACCAGCGCGAGCATCCAGGCGGTGGTCAGCTGGACGACCGCCAGGCCGGCGAAGCCGAGCAGCCCCGGCTGCTGCCGGCCCAGCGGGTGCCGCCACAGCAGCGCCAGCGCGATCCAGATGAGCACCGTGCCGACCGTCCGGACCGGCACCAGCGAGCCGGCGACCGCGGGTTCCAGGAGGAGGTCCAGCACGCTCCACGCGGGGTAGCCGACCGCCGCGATCGCGCCGACGAGCAGTCCGGAGGAGCGGGCCTGGTCGAGCGCCTCCCGGCGCACCGCGACCCGGACATCGTCCCGGCGCTGCCCGGCGACGTCGCTCGCGGGGGCGCTGGTGGTCACCCCGGGGTCATCGGCTCCTGCGGGCGACTGCTGGCCACCTCCGCCGGGGCGGCCACCCGGAGGGGGGAGCCCCGGGGATCAGCGGCGCAGGGCGGGGAAGCCGTCGGCGAGCTGGTCGAAGGCGCTGTGCAGCGAGGTCGCCAGGGTGATGCCGCCGTCGGCGAGCCACACCTCGAACGCCGTCGTCGCCGCCGCGCGCGTGCTGGTGGCGACCAGCCGCGGCAGCAGGTCGTCCGGCGTCGTCCCGGTGCGCCGGGCCACGTGCTCGGCCACCACCCGGTCGACGTCGGCGTAGCGCACCTGGGAGTGCGCCTGCAGCGCCGGCTCGGTGAGGATCAGCCGCATTCGCTGCCGCAGCATCGGCAGGTCGGCCTCGGCGTAGTCGTTGACCTCCACGTAGGCCGCGCAGATCGAGGCCATCACCGGCTGCCGGCCATCGGTGGCGGCCAGCCGCTCCTCCAGCCGGCGGACGTGCCCGGCGAAGTCGCCCCACACCGCGTCGGCCTTGGTCGCGAAGTAGCGGAAGTAGGTGCGCCGGCTGATCCCGGCGGCGTCGGCGACCTCGTCGGTGGTCACCTGCTCGAAGCCGGTGCCGGTGAACAGCTCCAGCGCGGCCTGCTCGATCCGGGCCCGCGTGAGGTCCCGCGCGTCCCCGACCACCGTCTCGACCACCCCGCCATCCTCTCTCTTCCGCCGCGCGGAAAGGGGCCCTCATCGCCCTTGTCCGTGGCACTGGGTGTCACCTAGCGTCGCCGGAGTCCACGTGACCCAGCTCACCCGGAGGCAATGGTGCCCGAGACCACCCAGCAGGACAGCCAGATCGACCACGCCGTGCCCGCCGAGGAGGCGCTGGTCGAGGAGTCCCTCGTCGAGGAGGTCTCCATCGACGGCATGTGCGGCGTCTACTGAGCCGACCGTGACCGCCCCCGCTCCGGCCGCAGCCGGATTCGACCCCGCACTCCCCTGGCGGCGGGCCCGGTCGGTCGCGCTGCGGCCGGAGCCGTTCGGCGCGCTGGTCTACCACTTCGGCAACCGGAAGCTCTCCTTCCTGAAGTCGAAGGCGCTGGTCCGCGTCGTGGAGTCCCTCGCCGACCACCCCGACGTCGCCGCCACGCTCGCCGCCTGCGACGTGCCCGACGCCCAGCACCCGGCCTACGTGAAGGCGCTGGCCGACCTCGCCCGGTCGCAGATGATCGAACCTCGTTCGGAGGGAACCCCCGCATGACCGCAGTGCTGCCGTCACGCCCCACCCACGACCGTCCCGTCGGCGGCCGGCTGGTCGACCAGTTCGAGTACGGCCTCGACGCCCCCATCTGCCTGACCTGGGAGCTCACCTACGCCTGCAACCTGGCGTGCGTGCACTGCCTGTCCTCCTCCGGGCGGCGTGACCCCCGGGAGCTGTCCACCGCCGAGGCCGAGGCGGTCATCGACGAGCTGCAGCGGATGCAGGTCTTCTACGTCAACGTCGGCGGTGGCGAGCCGACCGTCCGGCCGGACTTCTGGCACCTGCTCGACTACGCCATCGGGCACGACGTCGGGGTCAAGTTCTCCACCAACGGCGTGAAGCTGGACAAGGCCCGCGCCGCGCAGCTGGCCCGCACCGACTACGTCGACGTGCAGATCTCCCTGGACGGCGCCACCGCCGAGGTCAACGACCGGGTCCGCGGGGCCGGCTCCTTCGCCACCGCCACCCGGGCGCTGGAGAACCTCGCCGAAGCCGGCATGAAGGACTTCAAGGTCTCCGTCGTGGTGACCCGGGAGAACGCCGGGCAGCTCGACGAGTTCAAGGAGCTCACCGACCGCTACGGCGCCCAGCTGCGGATCACCCGGCTGCGCCCGTCGGGTCGCGGGGCCGACGTCTGGGACCAGCTGCACCCCACGATGGCCCAGCAGAAGGACCTCTACTCCTGGCTGCTGGCCAACGGCGACAACGTGCTCACCGGCGACTCGTTCTTCCACCTCTCCGCGTTCGGGGAGGCGCTGCCCGGGCTGAACCTGTGCGGCGCGGGCCGGGTGGTCTGCCTGATCGACCCGGTCGGCGACGTCTACGCCTGCCCGTTCGCCATCCACGAGAACTTCCTCGCCGGCAACGTGCGCTCTCCCGGTGGGTTCCAGCGGGTCTGGCAGACCTCGGACCTGTTCACCGAGCTGCGCAGCCCGCAGACCGGCGGCGCCTGCACCAAGTGCGCCCACTTCGACGCCTGCCGGGGCGGCTGCATGGCGGCGAAGTTCTTCACCGGCCTGCCCCTGGACGGGCCCGACCCGGAGTGCGTGCAGGGCTACGGGGAGAGCGCGCTGGCGGCCCGGGACCTCGAGCTGGTCACGCCCAAGAGCCACCTGGACCACTCGCACAAGGGCCCGGTGCGCGGCCAGCCCACCCTGCTGGGCATGCCGTCGATCCCGCCGGCGAAGATCTGCGACGAGTCGCCGCTCGCCGGCCTGCAGCTGGACTGACCCGGCCGCCCGCCGCGCTGTTGCCCACGGCGCGGCGGGCTGCCAGGGTGCCGCGCGTGGAGAGCATCACGATCCTGCGGGTGGTCACGCTGCTCAACGGCGTCGTCGGCCTCGGGTGGCTCGTGCTCTACCTCGCCTCGGCCGACGCGCCGCTGGCGTACCTGCTCCTCGGCCTGGCTCTGCTCGGTGGTGGGCTGGCCGGCCTGCTGGTGGTGCGGTTCGGGTCCCGGGGAGCCGATGGGGAGCCGCGGTGACCCGGCGGCGGCTGATCGTCCTCGGCTCCGCGCTGCTGTTCGGTTGGACCGTGCTGGTGGCCGTCGTCGTGCTGCTGGTCACCGACTGGTCGTCGACGACCACGACGGTGGTCACCGGGCTGATCGCCGGAGCGGGAACCGCCCCCCTGGTGCTCTGGGTGCAGCGCCGGGCCGCGCTCATCCCGCGGTCAGCCGAGCCTCCGGCGCCACGGGGCCCGGTCGGTCGAGGCTGAACACCGCCGTCGTCCCGACGGCGGTGAGCTCGTAGTCGCCGAGGAAGCCGCGCACCGGCACCCGGCCGGCGTCGTCGGTGCGCAGCGTCGTCGGCGGCCGCCACCACTCGCCCTTCACCAGCCCGTGCAGCGCGTCGTACGCCGGCTTCGGTGAGCCGTCGGCGCGGACGAACCCGACCGGCGCACCCAGCCACGCCCCCGCGTCCGACAGGCCCCAGTACGTCACCGACTCCACCGAGGGGTGCGACAGCAGCGTGCGGTAGTGCCGCACCACCTCGTCGGCCTGCCGTGCCTCGCCCTCGGGGGTGGACGGCCACTCGTCGACCTGCCAGTCGTTGAGGTCCTCGATCTCCGGCGGCATCAGGTCACCGGAGAGCAGGGTGCTCTCGGTGAAGTGGATCGGCAGGCCGTAGCGGGCGAACCGCTCCAGCGTCGCCAGGGTCCGCTCCTCGCCCCAGTACCCCTGGTGCATGTGGCTCTGCAGCCCGAGCGCGTCGACCTGGACGCCCGCCTCGAGCACGCCCTCGATCAGGCACTCGTAGGCGGTGGACATGTCGAAGTCGTTGAGCAGCAGGGTGGCCGACGGGTTCGCCGCCCGCGCCTCCTCGAACGCCAGCCGGATGGTGCCGATCCGGCCCAGGTCCCGGGCGAGCCGGGTCAGCCCGTTGTCGTACTTGTCGAACACCGGCATGATCACGACCTCGTTGATCGCGTCCCAGGTGTCGACCACCCCGGCCAGGCCGGCGACCTCCCGCCGGATCCGGCCCCGCAGCTCTGCCTCGATCTCGGTGTTCGACATTTCCAGCAGCCAGTCCGGCGCCAGCGTGTGCCAGGCCAGCGGGTGGCCCTTCACCGCCGCACCCCGGGCGCGGAACCACTCCGCGGTCCGCCGCAGCCGCGCGGTGTCCGGCCGGCCGCGCTCGGGCTCGAAGTCGCCCCAGTAGAACGGCAGCGTCGCGGTGTTGAACAGGTCGAACCAGCGGTCGGCCAGCTCCTCGGCGCCCGCCGGGTCGGCCGCCGCCCCGAACACCGAGCCCGGGCCGCCCGCCGTCCCCACCTCACCGTTGGCCAGCGGGACGAAGTCGAAGCCGATGCAGCCGAAGCCGAACGCGTGCCGGGTCTGGGCGACGGTCACCTCCGCCCCGGTCAGCGGTCGGCCGTCGGCGCCGCGGACGGTCACCGTGGCGTCGGCGACGCGGTGCCGGAGCGCCGGGTCGACGGTGAACGCCCGGTCGGCGAACGACCGGAGTGCGCCGCCGTCCGTCACAGCCGGACGGTCTCGTTCTCGCCGCCGTCGAACTCGACCTCCTGCAGCGCCATCGGGCGGCTGGTCAGCGTGCCCTGCGGTGCGGTGGTGGTGAGCATCCCGAGCCGCTGGCCCGTCAGCAGCTCGGCGACCTTGCGGGTGCCGTCGGTGGTCATGGGCTGCCCCGTGCCCCGTGCCGGTGGCGGCGACACCCCGTCTGGCAGGGTTCCCGGCCGTGAGGCTGAGCGAGGCCACCTGGCCGGAGATCGGGTCGCGGCCGCTGGTCGTCGTCCCGCTGGGGTCGGTCGAGCAGCACGGCCGGCACCTGCCGCTGGCCACCGACACCGTCGTCGCTCGTGCGGTGGCCGAGGCCGTCGTCCCGGACCTGGACGGCGCCTGGCTCGCGCCGGAGCTGGGCTACGGGGCCAGCGGCGAGCACGAGGGCTTCCCCGGCACCATCTCGCTGGGCACCGAGGCGCTCACCGCCCTGCTCACCGAGTACGGCCGCTCGGCCGGGCGGTGGGCCGGCCGGGTGCTGGTGGTCAACGGCCACGGCGGCAACCTCGACGCGCTGCGGGCGGCGGTGCCGCTGCTGCGCACCGAGGGGCGGGACGTCGCCTGGTTCCCCTGCGGCGTCGCCGGGGGCGACGCGCACGCCGGCCGGACCGAGACGTCACTGATGTTGCACGTGGAACCGGACGAGGTGCGCGAGGCGCTCGCCGCCCCCGGGGAGACCACGCCGATCGCGGAGCTGCTGCCCCGGCTGCGGACCGAGGGGGTGCGCGGGGTGAGCCCGGACGGCGTGCTGGGCGACCCCACCGGCGCCTCGGCGGACGAGGGGGCGCAGCTGCTCGCGGGCATCGTGCGGCGGCTGCTGACCGCCGTCGCCGGCTGGGACGTCGACCCCACCGGCCGGCTCCGCGGCTGACCCCCTGAGTGCCGACATGGCCGTTCTGGCGGCTCCTCCGGGCGCCAGAATGGCCATGTCGGCGGGGTTCGTCAGCTCAGGGCGCCGGCGAACAGCGGGACGGCGTTCTCCAGCGCGTACTGGGTGGCCCGCGGGGTGCCGATCGAGAAGGCGTTGGTCAGCGTGGTGTCGTCGAGCACCACCGCGCGGCCGTCCTGCACCGAGGGCACCGCCTGGAACAGCGGGTCGTCGGTGATCTCGGCGGCGTCGATGAAGATCGGGAACATCACCGTGAGGTCGGCGTCCAGCAGCGGGAGCTGCTCGTTGCTGAGCGAGATGGAGAAGCTGTCCTCCGCGAGCTCCTGCACCGCCGGGGAGTTGGTGAAGCCCAGCTGCTCCATGAACTCCACCCGGGTGTCGCCCTCCACGTACGCGCCGTAGCCCTCGGCGGTGCGGGTGCCGACGACCACCGTCTTCCCGTCGAACTCGGGGTGGGCGGCAGCGGCGTCGGCGAACGCCTGGTCGACCTCGGCCTGCAGCTCGGCGGCCTCCTCGCTCTTGCCGAGCGCGGCGCCGATCATCTCCAGCTGCTGCTCCGGGCTGGTCAGGTACTGGTCGGCGCCCTCGGGCTGCCCGATCGTCGGCGCGATGCGGCTCAGCGCGTCGTAGCGCTCCTGGGTGGCCGGGGACTTGGTGTCCAGGATCAGGTCCGGCTCGAGCGCCGCGATCGCCTCATAGCTGGGCTCGATCGTCGCGATGAGCTCCGGGGCCTCGTCGTAGAGCCCCTCGGCCCAGGGGCCGACGCCCTCGCCGCCGAAGCCGAGCCAGTCGCTGGCGCCCACCGGCTGCACGCCCAGGGCGAGCGCCGTCTCCGCGTCGCCCCAGCCCAGCGCCACCACCCGGGTCGGCTCCTCGGGCACCTCCACGTCACCGAAGGCGGTGCTCACGGTGACCGGGAAGGCGTCGGACGAGCTGGTCGTGGGGTCGGTGCCGGCGGCGGTGCCGGACTCCTCCCCGGAGTCGGAACCGCAGCCGGCCAGGACGAGCGCGGCGGCCAGCGCGGCCGTGGCGCGGAGGGCGGGTCGGGAGGACATGCAGGAGCTCCTGGTTCTGGTGAGGTCGGGGTCAGGCGGCCGCGGAGAGTGCGGCCAGGTACTCGTCCAGACCCCAGGTCATGGAGAGCACGGTCGGCGGGGAGACGGCGGCGATGAGCTCGTCGCCGATCAGTGTGGCGTGATGACCGGTGGTGATCTGCTCCATCGTCTGCGCGTAGGGCTGCGCCACGAAGGTGTCCGACTCCTCCTGGGTGGAGGCGTAGCTGAGGAGGATGTCGCTGGTCAGCTTGGAGACCTCCTCGAGGCTCAGTGTGTAGTAGAAGGTCGATTCCCCGGTGGAGAGCTCGCGGACGCTGGGGGCGACCTCCAGTCCGAGGTCGGTCAGGAACTCCACCCGGGGGTCGGCGGCCTCGTAGACGTAGAAGGTGCCGGCGGTGTCCCACACCGCCGCGACGGTCTTGCCCTGCAGCTCGGGGTGCTCCGCAGCGGCGTCGGCGACCGCCCGCTCGGTCTCCGCGACGAGCTCGGCGGCCTCCTCCTGCTTGCCGAGGGCCAGGCCGACGGTGGTGGCGACGTCCCGCCAGGGGGTGGCCCACGCCTCGCCGGGGTAGGCGACCGTCGGCGCGATGTCGTTGAGCAGCTCGTACTCCTCGGCGGTGATGCCGGAGTAGTTGGCCAGGATGACGTCGGGCTGGGCGGCCGCGATCGCCTCGAAGGGCACCTCGACCGAGTCGGGCAGGACCGTCGGGGTGTCCGCACCCAGCTCCGCCAGCTCGTCGGCGATCCAGGGGAGCAGCCCCTCCTCGTTGCCGCCGTACGCCTGGAAGGGGATGGCCACCGGGACGACGCCGAGCGCCAGGGCGGCGTCGGTGCTGCCGAAGCCCCAGGTGACGACGTCCTGCGGCTCCTCCTCGATGGTGGTCTCGCCGAACGCGTGCTCGATCGTCACCGGGAAGGCGCTGGTCGAGCTGTCGGCGGCGGTGTCGGCGTCGGCCGGGTCGGCGGAGCCGCAGGCGGTGAGGGCGAGCGCGCTCGTCAGGAGGGCGGCGGCGAGCCGCGCGGGGCGGTGGGGCAAGGTGATCTCCTCGTGGACAGGTCAGGTGAGGCTCACCTAACCACGTGGAGGTCGCGAAGTGGTCACCGCGCTACCCGGGAACGCACTGGCCGGAGGCGTACCGGAACCGCCAGACTGCCGCGGTGCTGCTGACCCTGTCGACCACCCACGAGCCCGCCACCGACCTGGGCTTCCTGCTGCACAAGAACCCCGCCCGGGCGCAGCAGGTCGAGGTGTCCACCGGGGTCGCGCACGTCTTCTACCCGGAGGCGACCGAGCAGCGCTGCACCGTCGCGCTGCTGCTGGAGGTCGACCCGATCGGGCTGGTCCGTGGCGCCCGCGGCACCACCGAGGGCTTCAGCCTCGGCCAGTACGTCAACGACCGGCCCTACGCCGCCTCCAGCCTGCTCGCGGTCGCCCTGGGCAAGGCCTTCGCCAGCGCGCGCCGGGGCATCAGCAAGGAGCGGCCGGACCTGGTCGGGGAGCCGCTGCCGCTGGAGGTGCACCTGCCGGCGCTGTCCTGCCGGGGCGGCGCGGAGCTGGCCGAGCGCTTCTTCGCCCCGCTGGGCTGGACCGTGCGGGCCACCCCGCTGCCGCTGGACGAGCAGTTCCCGGAGTGGGGCGACTCCCGGCTGGTCGACCTGCGGCTGACCGGCACGCTGCGGCTGGCCGACGCCGTCAACCACCTCTACGTCGCCCTGCCGGTGCTCGACGACGCCAAGCACTACTGGGTCAGCACCGACGAGATCGACAAGCTGCTGCGCGCCGGCGAGGGCTGGCTCGCCGGCCACCCCGAGCGCGAGCTGATCACCGCCCGCTACCTGGCGCATCGCCGTGCCCTGGCCGGACAGGCCCTCGCCCGGCTCGCCGAGGTCGACGACGCGGCCGCCGAGGCGTTCGACGACGCGGTTGCCCCAGAGGTGGTGACCCCAGAGGTGGTGGCCCCGGTGGACGACGCGCCCGCCGACCGGCCCACCCCGCTGGCCCAGCTGCGGGCCGGCGCGGTGCTCGCGGCCCTGCGGGCGGCCGGCGCGCACCGGGTCGTCGACCTGGGCTGCGGCAGCGGCGCCCTGCTGCCGGCGCTGCTCGCCGAGGCGTCGTTCACCGAGGTCGTCGGCGTCGACGTCAGCGCCCGCGCGCTGCAGGTGGCCGCCCGCCGGCTGCACCTGGACCGGATGCCCGACCGCCAGCGTGCCCGGCTCACCCTGCTGCAGAGCGCGCTCACCTACCGGGACGCGCGGCTGGCCGGGTACGACGCCGCCGTGCTCATGGAGGTCGTCGAGCACCTGGACCCCGACCGGCTGCCCGCCCTGGAGGACGCCCTGTTCGCCGCGGCCGCACCGGCGACCGTCGTCGTCACCACGCCCAACGTCGAGCACAACGTGCGCTACCCCGCGCTGGCCGCCGGCGGGTTCCGGCACCGCGACCACCGCTTCGAGTGGACCCGGGCGGAGTTCGCCGCCTGGGCGGAGGGCGTCGCCGAGCGGAACGGCTACACCGTGCGCCTGCTCGGCGTCGGCGAGGACGACCCGGAGGTGGGCCCGCCCACCCAGCTGGCGGTCTTCCGCCGGGGCGCCACGGTGGAGGTGGCGGCATGACCGAGCTCGCCGTCCCGGAGCTGGCGCTGGTGGTGCTGATCGGCGCCTCCGGCTCGGGCAAGTCCACGTTCGCCCGTGCCCACTTCCGCCCCACCCAGGTGCTCTCCAGCGACGTCTGCCGCGGTCTGGTCGCCGACGACGAGGACGACCAGGCGGCCACCCCGGACGCCTTCGCCGTCCTGCACTTCATCGCCGCGACCCGGCTGCGCGCCGGCCGGCTCACCGTCGTCGACGCGACCAACGTCAAGCGGGAGGACCGCGCCTCGCTGGTGCAGCTGGCCCGCGACCACGACGTCCTGCCGGTGGCGATCGTGCTCGACCTGCCCGAGGGCGTCTGCCAGGAGCGCAACGCCGCCCGCACCGACCGCGACCTCGACCCGGGCGTGGTCCGCCGGCAGCGCGCCGAGCTCCGCCGCGGGCTGCGCGGGCTGTCCCGGGAGGGGTTCCGCAAGGTGCACCGGCTCGGCTCGGTGGCGGACGTCGAGTCGGCGGTGGTCACCTGGGAGAAGCAGTACAACGACAAGCGCGAGCTCACCGGCCCGTTCGACGTCGTCGGCGACGTGCACGGCTGCCGGGCGGAGCTGGAGCAGCTGCTCAGCACCCTGGGCTGGCAGCTGACGCGGGACGACGCGGGCCGGCCGGTCGGGGCGCACCACCCCGAGGGCCGGACGGCGGTCTTCCTCGGCGACCTGGTCGACCGCGGACCCGACTCCCCGGGCGTGCTGCGGCTGGTGATGGGCATGGTCCGTGCCGGCACCGCGCTGTGCGTGCCCGGCAACCACGAGAACAAGCTGGTCAAGGCGCTGCGCGGCCGGGACGTGCAGCTCACCCACGGCCTGGCCGAGACGCTGGAGCAGCTGGCCGGGGAGAGCGCGGAGTTCCGCGCCGAGGTCGAGGCCTTCTGCGACGGCCTGGTCAGCCACCTCGTGCTCGACGGCGGTGCGCTCGTCGTCGCGCACGCCGGCCTGCCGGAGAAGCTGCAGGGGCGGTCCAGCGGCCGGGTGCGCAGCTTCGCGCTGTACGGGGACACCACCGGGGAGACCGACGAGTTCGGCCTGCCGGTGCGCTACCCCTGGGCCCAGGACTACCGCGGCCGGGCGATGGTGCTCTACGGCCACACCCCGGTGCCCGAGCCGGAGTGGGTCAACAACACGATGTGCCTGGACACCGGCTGCGTGTTCGGCGGGCGGCTCACCGCGCTGCGCTACCCCGAGCGCGAACTGGTCGGGGTGCCCGCGCAGCGCACCTGGTACGAGCCCGCCCGCCCGTTCCTCACCCCCGACGAGCAGCCCCCGGCGCGCCCCGACGCCGTCCTCGACGTCGCCGACGTGCTGGGCAAGCGGGTCGTGGAGACCCGGCTGTCCGGGCGGGTGACCGTGCGCGAGGAGAACGCGGCCGCCGCGATCGAGGTGATGAGCCGCTTCGCGCTCGCCCCGCAGCAGCTGGCGTACCTGCCGCCGACGATGAGCCCGGTGGCCACCGCTGCGCGGGAGGACCTGCTGGAGCACCCGGCCGAGGCGTTCTCCTACTACCGCGGCGAGGGCGTGGACCGGGTGGTCTGCCAGGAGAAGCACATGGGCTCCCGGGCGGTGGCGCTGGTCCGCCGCGCCGACGCGGACGGCGACCCGGCGCGGCCGGTCACCGAGCGCGGGGCGCTGTACACCCGCACCGGGCGGTCGTTCTTCGGTGCGGAGCTGACCGCGGCCTTCCTGGCCCGGCTGGCGGTGGCGGCGCGGACGGCCGGGCTCTTCGACGAGCTGGGCAGCGACTGGCTGCTGCTCGACGGCGAGCTGCTGCCCTGGTCGGCCAAGGCCGGGGAGCTGATCCGCGGCCAGTACGCACCGGTCGGCACCGCGGCCCGCGCCGCGCTGCCGGTGGCCGAGGCGGTGCTCGCCCAGGCGGCCGGCCGGGGTCAGGACGTCGGTGCGCTGCTGGCCCGCCAGCGCTCCCGCCGGGCCGACGCCGAGGGGTTCACCGCCGCCTACCGGCGCTACTGCTGGCCCACCGACGGGCTCACCGGCACCGCGTTCGCCCCGTTCCAGCTGCTCGCCGCCGCCGGGGCGACCTTCCACGACCGCCCGCACGCCGAGCACCTCGCCCTCGCCGACCGGCTGGCCGCCGCCGACCCGGAGCTGCTGCGGAGCACCACGCACCGGTTCGTCGACGTCACCGACCCGGCGCAGGAGGAGGCCGCGACCGCCTGGTGGACCGAGCTGACCGCCGGCGGCGGGGAGGGCATGGTGGTCAAGGCCGCCGGCAACCTCACCCGCGGACGCCGCGGCGTGGTGCAGCCCGGGCTCAAGGTGCGCGGCCGGGAGTACCTGCGGCTGGTCTACGGCCCCGAGTACACCGAGCCGGCGAACCTGGCCCGGCTGCGCGAGCGGAACCTGGGCCGCAAGCGCGGGCTGGCGCTGCGGGAGTACGCGCTGGGGCTGGAGGGCCTGGAGCGGCTGGCCCGCGGTGAGCCGCTGTGGCGGGTGCACGAGTGCGTGTTCGCCGTGCTGGCGCTGGAGTCCGAGCCGGTCGACCCCCGGCTCTGAGCTGGCTCGACCGTCGTCCGGGTCGACCCGCGCAACCTCACGTGGAGCCGTGCCACGGCGCGGCCACACGTCCGCTGGTGCGGGTTGACCCGCACGGCGGCCGGCGGGGAACAGCGGACCCCAGCGGCCGGTTGTACCGGGCAGTCGCGATCAGCCCGCCCCGCCGGGGGCGGACGTCCCGCGCAGACCGAGAGGACCCCACCATGCGCAACGGCATCCACCCCGAGTACCGGACCGTCGTCTTCCAGGACACGTCGACCGGTGCCACGTTCCGCACCCGCTCGACGATCGCCACCGAGCGGACGGTCGAGCTGGACGGCGAGACCCTGCCGGTGGTCCCGGTCGAGATCAGCGCCTCCTCGCACCCCTTCTGGACCGGCAACCAGCGCGTGCTGGACACCGCCGGGCGGGTCGAGAAGTTCAACCAGCGGTACGGCGCCCGCACCCGCGGCTGACCGCTCCGCTCTCCCGACGCCCCCGTCGGCCCTCCCCGGGCCGGCGGGGGCGTCGCTGCGTCCTGGGCGGTGTCGGGTCAGGCCGGGACGTCGGCCGGCAGGGTCCGGACGGCGCGCAGGCCGACCACCCCGGTCAGGGCGGCCGTCCCCGCCGTGCCGATCGCCACCGCCAGCACCGTGGGGGAGTACCCGGCCGGGGCGGCGTAGGGCAGGTGGACGGCCAGGGCGGGCAGCAGCGCGGCGGCCAGGACCGCCACGGCGAGCTCGGCCGGGCCACGCGCCGTCCGCCGGCGGGCCAGCAGCACTGCGCCGCTGCCCACCAGCACGATCCCCAGCTGGACGAACGGGTCGCCCAGGGCGAGCAGCCAGCCGGCCGGCTCACCCGGCGACGACGCCACCGCCGCCGCGCCGAAGGCCCAGGGGGAGAGGAGCAGCAGGCCCAGCCAGGAGAGCCACCCCGGGTGGCGGACCGGGCGACCGGTGGGGACCAGGGCGGCGGCGACCAACGGCACCGCGAGGGTCAGCAGGGGGAACAGGTCCAGTGGCTGGACCGGCCGCAGCAGTGCCAGGACCAGCTCCCCGACGAGGACCACCAGGGCCAGCGGCCGCGTGACGGCCAGCCCGCGCACCACGCACCCGGCCAGGACGACGGTGAGCGCACTCCCCACCGTGCGGAGGGCGTCCTCCGGCCCCCAGTGCACCGGCCCACCCACGTCGGGGGCGTCGACGAAGGGCAGCGCGCCGTGCAGCCATGCCGTCGAGACCAGCCCGACCAGGGCCGTGGCGGCCAGCGCGACCGTGCCGGCCACGGCCACCAGCCGCACCGTCGCCCCCGTGGCGACCGCGCGCACCGAGGCGCCGGGCGCACCGAGCCGGAGGCGCAGGGCCAGCCGGGCGACGTCCAGCCGGTCGGCCACCGTCGGGCTGCCGAACTCCGC
Organism: Modestobacter sp. SYSU DS0290; assembly: GCF_054050955.1. Taxonomy (NCBI): domain Bacteria; kingdom Bacillati; phylum Actinomycetota; class Actinomycetes; order Geodermatophilales; family Geodermatophilaceae; genus Modestobacter; species Modestobacter sp. SYSU DS0290. Next base: position 11,449 of record NZ_JBJHAI010000005.1, on the reverse strand, counting down.
GTACTCCGGGTCGTCGGCCGTCGTGACGGACAGGTACGTCTCCGTCATGTCGTCGGCCCACTGCGAGCGCGCCGGCTCGGGCAGCCGGCCGAGCAGCCGCCGGTAGCGCTCCTCCAGCGGGCTCATGCCGGCCGCACCGCGAGCCGGGCCCGGGCCGCGCGGGCGTTCGCCTCCTGGCGGGTGACCTCCTGCTCCAGCGCCTCCCGGCCCGCGCCGGTCAGCCGGTAGTAGCGGCGCACCCGGCCGGCGTGGACCTCCTCGCGGTCGGGCTCCACGCGCGCCTCGGCGACCAACCGGTCGAGCACGCCGTAGAGGGTGCCCACGCGGAGGGTGACCCGGCCCCCGGAGAGCTGCTCGACCTCGCCGATCACCCCGTACCCGTGCCGGGGGCGGTCGGCGAGCGCGGCCAGCACGAGGAAGGCGGGCTCGGTGAGCGGGCGGGACGCCATGGGGCGACGGTAGCGAGGCCATACCTCGGCTGTCGATGCATCGAGTTGCTGAGCGGTGGTCCCTCCCGGTTAGGGTCCGCCGGGTGGTGACCGCGCTGCCTGCCCCGCCGGACGAGCCGCTGCCCACCGGTCTCGTCGTCCGGCTGGACCCGGCCGTCCAGCGCCGGGAGGACGGCGCGGTGCTGGTCGGCGGCTCACCGCTGCGGCAGCTGCGCCTGGCCCCGGCCGCCCGGGCACTGCTGCACGGTGACCGGGTGACCGTCACCGATCGGCGCAGCGCCACCCTCGCCGGCCGGCTGGTCGGCGCCGGCATCGCCCATCCGGAGGCATCGCCCGCGTCCGCCGACGACGTCACCGTCGTCGTCCCGGTCAAGGACCGCACCGACGGGCTCACCCGGCTGCTCGCCGCGCTCCGCGCCGACCCCGGGACGGCGGACTGCCCGGTGGTCGTGGTGGACGACGGCTCCGCCGACCCCACCGCGGTGGCCGCGGCCGCCGCCGGGGCCCGGCTGGTCCGGCACGAGCAGGCCCGCGGCCCGGCCGCGGCCCGCAACGCCGGGCTGCGGGCGGCCACCACGCCGCTGGTGGCCTTCATCGACTCCGACTGTGTGCCCGAACCGGGCTGGCTGGGGCACCTGGCCGGGCACCTGGGCGCCGACCCGCGGCTCGCGCTGGTCGCGCCCCGGATCACCGCGCTGCCGGCGCGGGTCGAGGGCTGGGTCGCCCGCTACGAGGCGCTGTCCAGCGCGCTGGACATGGGGGAGCGGACGGCCCTGGTGCACCCGCGCAGCGCCGTGCCGTACGTGCCCAGCGCGGCGCTGCTGGCCCGGCGGTCGGCACTGGCTGGGGGGTTCGACGAGGCGATGCAGGTCGCCGAGGACGTCGACCTGGTGTGGCGGCTGATCGGCGCGGGATGGCGGGTCCGCTACGAACCCGCCGCCCGGGTGGCCCACGAGCACCGGGTCGACCCGCGGGACTTCCTCACCCGGCGCGCCTTCTACGGCAGCGGCGCGGCGCTGCTGGCGCAGCGGCACGGTCCGCTCGTCGCGCCGGTGGTGCTCTCGCCCTGGTCGGGGGCCGCCTGGGCGCTGGCGCTCACCGGCCGGCCGGCCGGGGCGCTCGCCGCCACCGCGGTGCTCGCCGAGGCCGCCCGCCGCCTGGCCGTCCGGGTGGCCGTCCCCGGCCGGCGGCCGCCGTACCGGTGGGCGGCGGGGCTGGTGCTGCGCGGGACGGCGGGGGCCGGCCGGATGCTGGCCCGCTCGGTGACCCGCCACCACTGGCCGCTCGCGCTCGCCGCGGCGCTGGTCTCCCGCCGGGCGCGGGCGCTGGTCCTCGCGGTGCTGGCCGGGGACGCCGTCGCCGCCTGGTGGCCGCACCGGGCGGAGGTGGACCTGCCGGCCTTCGCCGCCGGGCGCCGGCTGGAGGACCTCGCCTACGGCGCCGGGCTGTGGGCCGGTGCCTGGCGGGCCCGGGACGCCACCGCACTGCTCCCCGTCGCGCCACCGCCGGTCGCCGGCTGACACGCCCCGGCCGGCGGACACGCCGGGGTGACGTTTCGGTGAACAACCACCCGGCGTACGGACGAGGTGGAACAAGCCGCCGCGGCCCGGCCTTGGAGAGCGCGAAGGTGCGGTGACGCCAGCGTCGGCCCCGCAAGACGACCGACCACGGGGAGCCCCACTTGAGCACCACCCAGGACACCGCTGCCGCGGCGCGCACCACCGGCGCCCGGGCGCACCGCGAACCGGAGCCCGCACCGCTCGGCCAGGCGCGCACCGCGCTGGTGCTGGGCGCGTTCGTCGCGCTCGGCCCGCTGACCATCGACATGTACCTGCCGGCGCTGCCGACCATCACCGAGGACCTGCAGACCACCTCGGCCACGGTCCAGCTCACCCTCACCGGCACCCTCGTCGGCCTGGCGCTGGGCCAGCTGGTGCTCGGCCCGCTGGCCGACGCGCTGGGCCGCCGCCGCCCGCTGCTGGCCGGCACCGCCGTGCACGTGCTCGCCTCGCTGCTGGTGCTCCTCGCCCCGAACGTCGCCGTGCTCGGCGCGCTGCGGTTCTTCCAGGGGGTCGGCGCCGCGGCCGGCGCGGTGATCGCGATCGCCGTCGTCCGCGACCTGTTCTCCGGGCGGGCGGCCGCCACGATGCTGTCCCGGTTGTTCCTGGTGATCGGCGCCGCACCGGTGCTCGCCCCGACCATCGGCGGCGAGGTGCTCCGGTTCACCTCCTGGCGCGGGGTGTTCGTGATCCTGGCCGTCTACGGCGCGCTGTTGCTGGTCATGGGCTGGTTCGCGCTGCGCGAGACGCTGCCGCCGGAGCGCCGGCGCAGCAACGGCGTCGTCGGCACGCTGCGCGGCTACCGGGCGCTGCTGCGCGACCGGGCCTACGTCGGCCTGGTGCTGGTCGCCGGCCTGACCATGGCCGGGCTGTTCGCCTACGTCTCCGGGTCCTCGTTCGTCTACCAGCGGGACTTCGGCCTCAGCGAGCAGGAGTTCGGCCTGTTCTTCGGTGCCGGCGCGTTCTTCCTCATCGGCGCCACCCAGTTCAACCCGGTGCTGCTGCGTCGGTTCGGCCCGGCGCAGATCCTGGTGTCGGCCACGATCGCCGGTGCGGTCGCCGGCGCGGTCCTGCTGCTCACGGCGGCCACCGGGTTCGGCGGGCTCCTCGGCGTCGCCGTCCCGCTGTGGGCCGTGCTCGCCGCGTGCGGGCTGGCGCTGCCCAACGCCCCGGCGCTGGCGCTGTCCCGGCACGGCGACGCGGCGGGCACCGCCGCGGCGCTGCTGGGCGCGGTCCAGTTCGGTGTGGGCGCCGCGGTCTCCCCGCTGGTGGGGCTGCTCGGCAACGACGCGGTGGCCATGGGCACGGTCATCGTGGGCTCGCTGGCGCTCGCGCTGGTGGTGCTGTTCACCGTGGTCCGGCCGTGGCAGCTGACCGACGTCGACGCCGCCGACACCCCGGCCGTCGCGCACTGACCCCGGCGCCGGTGGTCAGCCGATGACCACCGGCGCCGAGGTGCCCACCTGGTACAGCCGGGCCACCCCGGTGCTGGGGCTGAGGGTCTCCTCCTCCAGCCAGAACACGTAGGGGACGCCGGGAGCCAGGCCGGCCAGCACCACGGCCTGCTCCTGGCAGCCCTCGGCGGCCGGGACCACCTGCCGGACCGGCTCGGCCTGCTCCCCCGGGACGAGCCGCTGGCTCACCGCGGACACCCGGTACGACAGCACCTCGGCCCGGCCGTCCGACATCCAGCTGACCGTCGCCGAGCCCGGCCCGGCGACGACGCCGGGGGCCATCCGCCGCGGCGACGTGGACCCGCCGCAGGGGTCCGGGCGGTGCTCGAGCTCCGGCGCCCGGCCCACGTTGGCGTTGGGCACCACGACGATCCGGTGCGGCCGCGGCGGCTGGGGCACCACCAGGCCGGTCTCCGCCTGCTGCGCTGCTGCCGAGCCGGCGTGGGCCAGCCCCTCGCTGGTCACGGCCGCGGTGAACGGGTCGGTGCCCACGGGGCTGTTCACGCTGAGCTGGGCGCCCACGGCCACCGCCCGGCTGGCGGTGCTGACCTCCAGCACCGCGGGCGCCACCTGGGTGGCGGCCACCAGCAGCCCACCGGCGACGGCCAGCGTGGGCGCCACCCACCGCCCCGGGCGGCGCGCCCGGCGTCGCGCCCGGCGCCTCGGGGTGGTGGTGCGCGTCGCGGTGGTCCTGCGGGTTCCGGCCATCAACGCCTCTCCTCGGGTCCTCCCGGGAGTCTCGGCAGCAGCGCGCCGGGCTCGCGCCGAAACGGCGACCGCGGTCGAGGCGCGTCCCACACCGGCGACCGGGAATGCCGGGACGCCGGAGCGACCTTGGCACCGGCTGTGAGCGCAGCGCCGACGAGCACGACGTCCCCGACCACCACCCGGGACCCGGGGCTGCCCTCGGCACGCACCGCCACGCTGGCGATCGGGGCCCTGGGGCTGGGCGGTTTCGCCATCGGCACCACCGAGTTCGTCACCATGGGCCTGCTGCCCGACATCGCCCGCGGCACCGGCGTCACCATCCCCGACGCCGGGCACTACATCTCCGCCTACGCCCTCGGCGTCGTCGTCGGCGCCCCGGTGATCGCCGCGCTGGGCGCCCGGCTGCCCCGCCGCGCGCTCGCCGTCGGCCTGATGACCGCGTTCCTCGTGGGCAACGCGCTCGCCGCCCTCGCCCCCGGCTACGGCACCCTGCTGCTGGCCCGGTTCGTCGGTGGGCTGCCGCACGGGGCGTACTTCGGGGCGGCCTCGCTGATCGCCGCCTCCCTGGTCGCCCCGAACCTGCGCGGTCGCGCGGTGAGCTCGGTGATGCTCGGGCTGGCGGCGGCCAACGTCGCCGGGGTGCCGGCGGCCACCTGGCTGGGCCAGCACCTGGGCTGGCGGTCGGCCTACTGGGCGGTGGTCGGCATCGCGGTGGTCACCATCGTGGCGATCCTGCTGGTGGTCCCCTCGACCCCGGGCCGCCGGGACGCCTCCATGCGCGCCGAACTGGGGGCGCTGCGCCGCCCGCAGGTGCTGCTCACCCTGGGCGTGGCCACCGTCGGCTTCGGCGGGCTGTTCGCCATGTACAGCTACATCGCGCCCACTGTCACCGACGTCACCGGCATGTCCGCCGGCTTCGTCCCGGTGGTGCTGCTGGCCTTCGGCGTCGGCGGGGTGCTGGGGACGGCGCTGGGCGGCCGGCTGGCCGACCGGGCGCTCTTCCCCTCCCTGGTCGGGGCGACCCTCGCCACCGGTGCGCTGCTGGCGCTGATGCTGGTCGGGTCGCTGCACGCCGCGACGCTGCTCGCGAACGTCTTCCTGGTCGCCGCGTCGGCCTCGACCATGGTGGTGCTGCTCCAGCTGCGGCTGATGGAGGTCGCCGGCGAGGCGCAGATGCTCGGCGCCGCGCTGAACCACTCCGCGCTCAACGCGGCCAACGCCCTCGGCGCCTGGCTCGGCGGGCTGGTCATCGCCGCCGGCTGGGGCTACCGCGCGCCCAGCGGCGTCGGTGCCGGGCTGGCCGTGCTGGGGCTGGGCTTCCTGCTCGCCTCCGCCCTGCTGCGCCGCCGGGAGCTCGCCGCCCGCTGACCGCTCAGGCGGGGCAGAACCAGTCGTCGCTGGGAGCCTGCTCGGCCGTGCTCCCCGGCGGCGGGAACGCCCGCCGCAGGGTGAAGGCGGCCGGTGTGGGGCCGTCCGCGCGCAACCGGCGCAGCCGGTCCTCGGCCTCGGCGACGGTGGGCCGGGTGCCGGCGGGCACCCACCAGAGCACGGTCATGACCTCCCGGACGTGCTCGAACCACTCCCGGCGGCGCCGCATCACCGCCAGGTGCAGGTCGCCGAAGACGAAGTCACCCAGCGACTCCACCGACTCCCAGACGCTGAGGTTGACGATCAGCCGGTCGTCGTCGAGGGCACGCACCGCGGTGGCGTCGCCGTCCTCGGTCTGCAGCCGCCACACGAACCCGGGCGCTGCGTCGGCCAGGGCGTTGACCGGCTCGAGCTGGGCCACGAACCCGGCCAGCCGGGCGGAGGTCAGCGGTGCGGCGGGCAGCGAGACGTTGAACTCGGCGAGCTGGTGGGAAGGCGCCACGACGGCACCGTAGCGACCGTGCGCCCCGGGGTGGCCATCTCCCGACCTGCGCTGACACACTCAGCTCCGCACCGGCTGTGACGCCGGACACACCTGCCACGCAACGGAGCGGAGGACTCGGTGACCCAGATCAACGTGCGGGTCGACGGGGTGTCCTACACGGACGACGTCGAACCACGGACCCTGCTCGTCCACCACCTGCGGGAGCAGCTGGGCAAGGTCGGCACCGTCGTCGGCTGCGACACCAGCAACTGCGGTGCCTGCACCGTCCACCTCGACGGGCACGCGGTGAAGTCCTGCACCGTCTTCGCCGTCCAGGCCGACGGCTGCGAGGTCACCACCGTCGAGGGGCTGGCCGACGGCGCCACCCTGCACCCCGTCCAGCGGGCGTTCACCGAGATGCACGGCCTGCAGTGCGGCTTCTGCACCCCGGGGATGATCATGGCCTCGATCGACCTGCTGCAGGACAACCCCGACCCGACCGACGACGAGGTCCGGGAGGGCATCGAGGGCAACCTCTGCCGCTGCACCGGCTACCAGAACATCGTCAAGGCGGTGCGCGCCGCCGCCGCGGAGATGCGGGCGGAGGACGCGCACGTCGTCCCCGCCCAGGTGGACACCGCGGCCGCCGACCACGTGGTGGTGCAGGCATGACCGTCACCGAGGAGCCCGGCGCCCCCGCCCCCGAGGTCGGGCAGGCACGGCGGCGCAAGGAGGACGCCCGGCTCATCACCGGGCGCACGCAGTGGACCGACAATCTGGTGCTGCCCGGCATGCTGCACCTGGCGGTGCTGCGCAGCCCGATGGCGCACGCCCGGATCACCGCCGTCGACGTCACCGCCGCGCGGGAGCGGCCCGGCGTGGTCGCCGTCTACACCGGCCGCGACCTCGCCGACGAGCAGGGCTCGCTGCCCTGCGCCTGGCCGGTCACCCCGGACATGGTCAACCCCGGGCACCCCTCGATCGCCGTCGACCGGGTCAACCACGTCGGCGAGGCGGTGGCCGTCGTCGTCGCGCGCAGCCGGACGGCGGCCGCGGACGCCCTCGAGGCGATCGAGATCGACTACGAGCCGCTGCCGGTGGTGCTCGACATGGAGCAGGCGGTGCAGGACGGCGCCCCGCTGGTGCACGAGCACACCACGTCCAACACCAGCTACCACTTCGTCTTCGACGCCGGGGAGGCCGGCACGGGTGCCGACACCGACCAGGCGTTCGCCGACGCCGAGGTGGTGGTCAGCCGCCGGTTCGTGCAGCAGCGGCTGATCCCGGCGTTCATGGAGCCGCGCTCGGTCGTCGTCCAGCCGCTCGGCGACAACTACACGATGTGGTCGGCCACCCAGGTGCCGCACATCCTCCGGGTGATGGCCGCGATGGTCACCGGCATCCCCGAGCACAAGCTCCGGGTGATCGCCCCCGACGTCGGCGGCGGGTTCGGCGGGAAGCTGCAGGTCAACCCGGAGGAGATCCTCTGCCTGCTGATCGCCCGCCGGCTGGGCAGGCCGGTCAAGTGGACCGAGACCCGCAGCGAGTCGCTGATGACCGCCCACCACGGCCGCGACCAGGTGCAGTTCATCGACATCGCGTCCGACCGCGACGGCACGGTGCGCGGCCTGCGGGTGCGGCTGCTCGCCGACATGGGGGCCTACCTGCGGCTGATCACCCCCGGGGTGCCGGCGCTGGGGGCGTTCATGTTCCCCGGCATCTACCGGTTCCCGGCCTACCGGTTCGAGTGCGACGGGGTCTTCACCACCAAGGTGCCCACCGACGCCTACCGCGGCGCCGGCCGGCCGGAGGCCACCTTCGCGATCGAGCGGATCATGGACGAGCTCGCCGTCGAACTGGACATGGACCCGCTGGAGCTGCGGCGGAAGAACTGGATCGAGAGCTTCCCGTTCACCACCGTCGCCGGGCTCGAGTACGACTCCGGGGACTACGCCACCGCCACCGCGCAGGCGCTGGAGCTGATCGGCTACGACGAGCTGCGCGCCGAGCAGCGCCGCCGCCGTGAGGCCGGTGACCCGGTGCAGCTGGGCATCGGGTTCTCCACCTTCACCGAGATGTGCGGCCTGGCGCCCTCCCGGGTGCTCGGCTCGCTGGCCTACGGCGCCGGCGGCTGGGAGTCCGCGTCGATCCGGATGCTGCCCACCGGCAAGGTCGAGGTGGTCACCGGGTCGACCCCGCACGGCCAGGGGCACGAGACAGCCTGGAGCCAGATCGTCGCCGACCAGCTGGGGGTGCCGTTCGAGGACGTCGAGGTGCTCCACGGGGACACCTCGGTCTCCCCCCGGGGGATGGACACCTACGGCTCACGCTCCCTGGTCGTCGGCGGCACCGCGGTGGTCAAGGCCGCGGAGAAGGTGGTCGCCAAGGCCCGCCGGGTCGCCGCCCACCTGCTGGAGGCCAGCGAGGACGACCTGGAGTTCACCGGCGGCCGGTTCTCCGTCCGCGGGACGCCGGGGGCCGGGATGGACATCCAGGAGGTCTCGCTGGCCGTCTTCGCCGCGCACGACTACCCGGAGGGGATCGAGCCCTCCATCGACGCCGAGGCGACCTTCGACCCGGAGAACTTCTCCTTCCCGCACGGCACGCACATCTGCGCGATGGAGGTCGACACGGACACCGGCTTCGTGAAGATCCGGAAGTACGCCTGCGTCGACGACGTCGGCACGATCGTCAACCCGCTGATCGTGGAGGGCCAGGTGCACGGCGGCCTGGCCCAGGGGATCGCGCAGGCGCTGTACGAGGAGGCGGTCTACGACGCCGAGGGCAACCTGACCACCGGCACCTTCGTCGACTACCTGGTGCCCTCGGCCAGCGACCTCCCGCACTTCGACACCGGCACCACCGTGCACCCGGCCACCGGCAACCCGCTGGGCGCCAAGGGGGTCGGCGAGGCCGGGTGCATCGCCAGCACCCCGGCGGTGGTCAACGCCGCCCTCGACGCCGTCCGGCACCTCGGCGTCCGCGACATCCGCATGCCGCTGACCCCCGAACGCGTCTGGCGGGCGCTGCACGGCGGTGGCGACGGCGGCGACCGGGCCGCCGCGGGCAGCAACGCCTACGGCGGCGCCCGCACCACCGAGTCCGGCGTCGAGGAGGCAGCCCAGTGATACCCGCACCCTTCGCCTACGCCCGGCCGACCACCGTCGAGGAGGCGCTGCAGGCGATCGCCGACGGCGGTGAGGACGTCAAGGTCCTGGCCGGCGGGCAGTCGCTCATCCCGGTGATGCGGCTGCGGCTGGCCGCGCCGGAGACCGTCGTCGACCTCACCCGGGTGCCCGAGCTGCGCGGCGTCCGGGAGGAGGGCGACGTGCTGGCCATCGGGGCGATGACCACCCACGCCGACGTGCTCACCGACCCGCTGCTGGCCCGGTACGGCCGGCTGCTGGTGGAGGCCACCGAGACGGTGGCCGACCGGCAGGTGCGCCGGCGCGGCACGTTCGGTGGGGCGCTGGCGCACGCCGACCCGGCCGGCGACCTGCCCGCCGTCGCGCTGGCGCTGGACGCGGAGTTCGTGATCGCCGGGCCGGCCGGACGGCGCACCGTCGCCGCGGCGGACTTCTTCGTCGACTACCTCACCACCGCGCTGGCCGACGGCGAGCTGCTCGTCGAGGTGCGCATCCCGAAGCTCGGCGAGGAGTGGGGGGTGCGGTACGAGAAGTTCAACCGGGTCGCCCAGGCCTGGTCGATCGTCGCGGTCGCCGCCGCCGTCCGCCGGGAGGACGGGCGGATCGCCGAGGCCCGGATCGGCCTGACCAACATGGGGCCCACCCCGCTGCGGGCCCGGGCCACCGAGGCCGCCCTGATCGGCGTCGACGTCGGCATGGAGACGATCACCGCCGCCGCCGCGCAGGCCGCCGAGGGCACCAGCCCCAGCAGCGACCTCAACGCCCAGGCCGACTACCGCCAGCACCTGGCCACCGTGCTCACGCGGCGGGCGGTGGCCGCGGCGGCCGGCCTGTAGCGCCGCCGGCGAGCCGGACCGGTCCGTCCCACCGGTCCGGCCGTCCGGCGCGCCGCAGGCCGAACTGCTGCGCACTCCCTGCTGACGTGGTCGGATGGGGGGCCACGAGCACACCCGTCCCCGGAGGTCCTGCAGTGCAGCTGGAGAACTCGTTCACCGTCCCGGTGCCGATCGACGACGCCTGGCGGGTGCTGCTGGACATCGAGCGGATCGCCCCGTGCATGCCCGGCGCCTCGCTGGACTCGGTGACCGGTGACGAGTTCACCGGCCGGGTCAAGGTCAAGCTCGGCCCGATCGCGCTGACCTACCAGGGCAAGGCGGCGTTCGTGGAGAAGGACGAGGCGGCGCACCGCGCGGTCATCGACGCCAAGGGCAAGGACCAGCGGGGCAACGGCACGGCGGCGGCGACGATCACCGCCACGCTGGCCGCCGAGGGCAGCACCACCCGGGTCGACGTGCTCACCGACCTGAACATCACCGGCCGGCCGGCCCAGTTCGGCCGCGGCGTGATGACCGACGTGGGCAACAAGCTGCTGGGCCAGTTCGCCGACAAGCTCGCCGCCCAGCTGGCCAGCACCGGTGGCGACGTCGCCGTCGACCAGGCGGCCGCCGCCACCCCGCAGGAGCCGACGGCCACCAAGAAGGTCGCCGCCGCCGCGGCCAAGGCCGCCGCGACGACCGCCGGGGTCGTCGAGGAGGTGGCCACCTCCGCCGAGGGCAGTGCCGGGGAGGGTCCGGCGAAGAAGGCTGCCGCGGCGGCGAAGAAGACCGCCGCCGCGGCCGCCGACAAGGCCGCGGACGCGGAGGCGGCCGCCGGCCCGGCGAAGAAGGCCGCGCCGGCCAAGGCGGCCAAGGCCGCGCCGGCGAAGTCGGCCGCGGCCCGCGCCGCCGAGGGGACGGCCGCCGCGGAAACCACCTCGGTGCCCGACCCGCTGGCGCCGCCGCGCCGGTCGAAGGCCGCCCCGGCCAAGGCCGCCTCGCCCACCGGGGTGACCACGCCGGACACCGTCCCCGCGGCCGAGGCGCCGGACGACACCCCGGCCGTCCCGGCGAAGAAGTCCGCGCCGAGCCGTCCGCCGGCCGGCACCACCGCGCCGCCGAACCGGCCCGCCAGTGGCGGGCCGGCCAGGGGCACCCCGGCCGCCAGCACCCCGCCGGCCACGCCCCGTCCGACGGCGGTCGCCCCGGCGCCCGAGCCCGAGCCGATCGACCTGCTCGAGGTCGCCGGCGGCGCGGCGATGGCGCGCTACGCGGCGCCGGCCGCCGGGGTCACCGCGGTCCTGGTGCTGCTCGCCCTCGTGCTGCGTCGCCGCCGCAAGCGCTGAGCCCGGGAGCCAGAGGCTCTCCCCGGCACAGTCGTGGGGGGGGGGGGGGGGGGGGGGGGGGGGGGGGGGGGGGGGGGGGGGGGGGGGGGGGGGGGGGGGGGGGGGGGGGGGGGGGGGGGG